>JABDBZ010000037.1 GCA_013288385.1 Bacteroidota bacterium | reverse complement strand
ATTATAAAGCATTAGAGTTTATTAATAACACAAAAGAAATGTTTTATTTTAAGCAAGTAGGTACGAGTTTGGGTGAGATAAAGCACCAAGAGCTTATCCCACATCATTTTTTAGCACTTTCTAACCATATAAACGCTAAAATTGAAACACTCGAAGTTTCTAAAGGTGAAGTAATTAAGTATCTAAAAAAGGAAGTGTTTGGGTACGATAAATGCAGAATGGGTTTAAAACTCGTTACGCATAAGGGTTTTGGTATTGGTTGGGCTAAAGTTTTGAATAATAGAGTGAACAATTATTTGCCTCAAAATTGGATGATTTTTAATAAGGAAATTGGTCTCTCAAAATAGCATGGGTAAAGGATTTCCTCACCATCAAAAAATAATTCTAAATATTTCGTTTTTTATTTTGTTTAAACAAATTAATTAACTAATTTTGCAGTCCCCAAAATTAATGGGATTGTTCTTTAAAATTAAAACAATTTAAAAGCCGAAGTAGCTCAGCTGGTAGAGCCACTGATTTGTAATCAGTAGGTCGGGGGTTCGAGTCCCTTCTTCGGCTCTTGTTTGTTGAAAGGGGATATACCAGAGTGGCCAAATGGGACAGACTGTAAATCTGTTGTTTCGACTTCGGAGGTTCGAATCCTCCTGTCCCCACGTTGGCCGCCGCAGCATTTGCGAAGGAGGTCAGGCTTAATCATCCTATGCTAGGCCTGGGGATGAGAATAAAAGCGAAAGTAGCTCAATTGGTAGAGCTCCAGCCTTCCAAGCTGGAGGTTGCGGGTTCGAGACCCGTCTTTCGCTCTAAAATGGGATAGGAAGGGAAGTTGAGATTGAAAGAAAGATTGAGGAGAGAGATAATACCGTTTAGAACGGACAAAGCATTAAAGAGGCTTGTGTATCACGGTCGAATAGGCTTTGAATGTCCCCAAAATGAGGGACTTTTCGTGTATCTAAACATACAGTTCTTTAAAAGTAAAATGTTGATGAGAGAAAGATTGAGTAAAAGCTGTTGTAGCTCAGTGGTAGAGCACCTCCTTGGTAAGGAGGAGGTCGGCAGTTCAATCCTGCTCAACAGCTCATTGAATTAGAATAAGCAATTTTTAAATAAAATATAAACAACAAAAGTAAAAATAACAACTATGGCAAAAGAAAAATTCGACCGTTCCAAACCCCATGTAAACATTGGAACTATTGGTCACGTTGACCACGGAAAAACAACATTAACTGCTGCAATTACAACTGTATTAGCTAGCAAAGGTTTAGCAGAAGTTCGCGACTTCTCTTCAATTGATAATGCTCCAGAAGAAAAAGAACGTGGTATCACGATCAATACTTCTCATGTTGAGTATTCTACTGTTAACCGTCACTACGCTCACGTTGACTGTCCAGGTCACGCCGACTACGTTAAGAACATGGTTACAGGTGCTGCTCAAATGGATGGTGCAATTTTAGTAGTGGCTGCAACAGATGGTCCAATGCCTCAAACTCGTGAGCACATTCTATTGGCTCGTCAAGTTGGAGTGCCTCGTATCGTTGTATTCATGAACAAAGTGGATATGGTTGAAGATGCTGAGTTATTAGACTTAGTTGAAATGGAAATTCGTGAATTATTAACATTCTATAAATTTGATGGTGATAACACTCCTATCATTCGTGGATCTGCATTAGGCGGATTAAATAACGATCCAAAATGGGTTGATAAAATTATGGAATTAATGGAAGCAGTTGATACTTTCATTCCATTACCTCCACGTGAAAAAGATAAGCCATTTTTGATGCCTGTTGAAGACGTATTTACGATCACTGGTCGTGGTACTGTTGCTACAGGACGTATCGAAACTGGTGTTATCAACTCTGCTGAAGAGGTTGAGATCATTGGTATGGGTGCTGAAAAACTAAAATCTACCGTAACTGGTGTTGAAATGTTCCGCAAGATCCTTGATTACGGTGAAGCTGGAGATAATGTAGGTTTATTATTACGTGGTATTGAGAAAAAAGATATTAAACGTGGTATGGTTATCATTAAACCAGGTACTGTGAAACCACATTCTAAATTTAAAGCTGAGGTATATATCTTGAAAAAAGAAGAAGGTGGACGTCATACTCCATTCCAAAATAAATATCGTCCTCAATTCTATTTCCGTACAACTGACGTAACTGGAGAAATCGAGTTAGAAGCTGGACGTGAAATGGTAATGCCTGGTGACAACGTTACAATCACTGTTAACTTAATTGCTCCAATCGCGATGGACAAAGGTTTACGCTTCGCTATACGTGAAGGTGGTCGTACAGTTGGTGCGGGTCAGGTTACTGAAATTTTAGACTAATTGCCATAGTCATAAATATAGGCAAAATGGCTCCCCGCAAGGGAAAGCCATTTTGCCGTTTATAATAGGTAATAAAATTTAAGGTTATACGGGCGTAGTTCAAGGGTAGAATTACGGTCTCCAAAACCGCAGATGGGAGTTCGAATCTCTCCGCCCGTGCATTAAAAACAAAAAAGAAATGAGTAAATTTTCTGAATATATAAGCGAAACAAAAAACGAGCTTCTAAACAAAGTGAGTTGGCCAACTTGGCAAGAATTGCAAGGTAGTGCAGTGGTGGTAATGATATCTTCTGTGATCATTGCTTTAATTGTTTTTTTAATGGATCTAGGCTTTGAGAATTTAATGAAAGCCGCATATAGCTTGGTTAGTTAATAAATAAAGATTTAAAATGGCTGAAGTAACTAAAACCGAAAATTCAATTGTTAAAAAATGGTACGTAGTACGTGCTATTAGTGGGCAAGAAAAAAAGGTTAAACAATATATTGAAGTTGAAATATCGCGTTTAAAATTGAACGATTACGTTTCTCAGGTATTAATACCTACAGAAAAGATCATTCAAATACGAAACGGAAAAAAAACAACTAAGGAACGTTCTTTTTATCCTGGTTATGTTTTAATCGAAGCTTCTTTAGCTGGGGAAGTCCCTCACATTATTAAAAACATTACAGGTGTAATTGGCTTTTTAGGTGAAACAAAAGGAGGGAACCCTGTACCAATGCGATTAAGTGAAGTTAACCGTATTTTAGGTAAGGTTGATGAATTAACTGAAAGTGAAGGTACAATGGCAACTAATTATATGGTTGGCGAATCAGTTAAAGTAATTAATGGTCCTTTCAATGGATTCAATGGTATTATTGAAGAAGTAATGGAAGATAAAAAGAAAATCAAAGTTACCGTGAAGATCTTTGGTCGTAAACAACCAGTTGAATTGAATTTTGGGGAAGTTGAGAAGGAATAAGAATTAAAAATTAAAGAAATTGAAGATTGATTAGTTTCCAGTTAAAATGAGCGCTTTGCTGCTTCCAACTCAAAGTAAACTTTTTCTCGAAACAAAAGGTCAACAATAAAACAACAAATATAAAAACAACAAAATGGCAAAAGAGTTATCGGCAATAGTAAAATTGCAAATCAAGGGTGGAGCTGCTAACCCGTCTCCTCCTATAGGTCCTGCTTTAGGTGCCAAAGGGGTTAACATTATGGAGTTCTGTAAGCAATTTAATGCTAGAACTCAAGAACAACCAGGTAAAATTTTACCGGTTATCATTAATGTTTATTCCGATAAGTCGTTTGATTTTGTTATCAAACGTCCACCAGTTGCAGTTCAAATAAAAGATGCTACAAAAGTGCAAACAGGTTCTGCTACCAGCAATCGTAAAAAAGTTGGTGCAATTACCTGGGATCAAATCAAAAAAATTGCAGAAGATAAAATTGTTGACATGAACTGTTTTACAATTGAATCGGCAATGAGTATGATCGCTGGTACCGCTCGTAGTATGGGAGTAACTGTTTCAGGACAGAAACCCGCAACAATGAAATAAATTATTAATCAATTAAAACGCTTTCAAAAATGGCAACGTTAACTAAAAAAAGAAAAGCTTCTGAAGCAAAGTATGATGCTACAAAAGCTTACTCCGTTACCGATGCATCAAAAGTTGTAAAAGACATTACAACTACAAAATTTGATGCCTCTGTGGATCTTGCGATCCGTTTAGGAGTTGATCCTAGGAAAGCTAATCAGATGGTTCGTGGTACTGTTACTTTACCTCATGGAACCGGAAAAACAATGCGCGTATTAGCCATTGTTACTCCGGATAAAGAAGCTGAGGCAAAAGCGGCAGGTGCTGACTTTGTAGGATTAGACGAGTACATAGAAAAGATCAAAGGTGGATGGACAGATGTAGATGTGATTATCACAATGCCTTCAGTTATGGGTAAAGTTGGTGCTTTAGGTCGTGTATTAGGTCCTCGTGGTTTAATGCCAAATCCTAAAACCGGTACTGTAACAATGGATATTGGTAAAGCAGTTACTGACGCAAAAGGTGGTAAAATCGACTTTAAAGTTGATAAAGCCGGTATTATTCATGCAGCAATTGGAAAAGCATCTTTTGATGCTGAGAAGATCGCAGAAAATGCAAGTGAATTATTACAAACCATTGTGAAGTTGAAACCATCGAGTGCAAAAGGTGCATACGTAAAATCAATTACAATGAGCAGTACAATGAGTCCTGGTATTATCATTGACACAAAATCATTTAACTAAAAACTGCTTAAAAATGAATAAAGTTGAAAAAACAAAAGTAATAGATGAGTTGGTTGGCGAATTAAACGCTAACAACAAAATTTATTTAGCAGATTGTTCTTCATTAACCGTTGAAAAAGTAAATAGTTTCCGCAGAGCTTGTTTTGCTAAAAACATTTCAGTAAAAGTTGTAAAAAACACTTTATTGAAAAAAGCAATTGAGCGTGCTGGCGATTCGCGTTTAGCAGAATTAATTCCGGCTTTAAAAGGTGAAACAGCTTTAATTTTTTCAGAAGTATCAAATGCTCCTGCTAAAGTTATTAAAGAGTTTCGTGGTAAAACTGGCGATAAACCTGTTTTAAAAGCAGCATTCGTTGAGGAAATGGTTTACCTAGGTGATAACAATTTAGATGCATTAGCATCATTGAAATCGAAAAACGAATTAATTGGCGACGTAATTGCATTATTACAATCTCCAATTCAACGTGTAATAGGTGGCTTAGAAAACAAAAAAGGTAAAGAAGATGCAGCGGCATAATGCCAAGGCAAAACAATCAAAAAAGGTAAAAAAATTAATTAATTAAATTTAAAATCAACAATAAAATGGCAGACGTAAAATCAATAGCTGAAACATTAGTAGGCTTAACAGTAAAAGAAGTACAAGAATTAGCAACTGTATTAAAAGACCAATATGGAATTGAGCCAGCTGCAGTAGCTGTTGCAGCTTCTGGTGGTTCGGGTGGTGGCGAAGCTGCTGCTGCTAAAACAACTTTCGATATAATTTTATTAGAAGCTGGTGCTGCTAAATTAGGAGTAGTAAAAGTTGTAAAAGATTTAACAGGGTTAGGATTAAAAGAAGCTAAAGATTTAGTTGATGGAGCTCCAAAACCAGTTAAAGAAGGTATTAGCAAAGAAGAAGCTGAAGCTATTAAAAAGGCTTTAGAAGACGCTGGCGCTAAGGTAGAAGTGAAGTAACACTTTTCCTTAAACTTTAAGAAAAGGAAGAGTACTTTGTACTCTCCCTTTTCTTATTACTGTTTTAACCAACAGTATAAACAAATAGTCCTCTTCATTGTATTAATTTAACCAAACATTAACCTTGGCAACAATTAAAAATCAGAAACGAGTTAATTTCTCGTCAAACAAGTTCCCGATCGAATATCCAGATTTTTTGGATATCCAAATCAAATCTTTCCAAGATTTCTTTCAGCTAGAAACTACACCGGATAACCGTAAAAAAGAAGGTTTATTCAAAGTGTTCGCTGAAAACTTCCCTATCTCTGATGCGAGAAATAATTTCGTGTTAGAGTTTAAGGATTACTATATTGACCCACCACGTTATGCTCTTGATGAGTGTATCGAACGTGGACTAACCTATAGTGTGCCGTTAAAGGCTAAATTGTATCTGTACTGTACAGATCCTGAACATGAGGATTTTGAACCTATTATGCAAGATGTGTATTTGGGAACAATTCCTTACATGACTCCAAAAGGATCTTTCATTATAAATGGTGCAGAGCGTGTGATTGTTTCTCAATTACATCGTTCACCTGGTGTATTCTTCGGTCAAAGCCGTCATGCTAATGGCACCAAATTATATAGCGCCCGTGTTATTCCGTTTAAAGGTTCGTGGATAGAATTTGCAACCGACATCAATAACGTGATGTATGCTTATATCGATCGTAAGAAAAAATTACCCGTAACTACTTTGTTACGCGCTATCGGTTTCGAAAGTGATAAACAAATTTTAGAAATATTTGGTTTAGCTGATGAAGTGAAAGTTTCTAAGGCTGGTTTAAAACGTGAAGTTGGTCGTAGATTAGCTGCACGTGTACTAAAAACCTGGATCGAAGATTTCGTAGATGAAGATACCGGAGAAGTTGTTTCTATCGAACGGAACGAAGTTATTATTGATCGTGAAACATTATTAGAAGATGAACATATCGACCTGATCGTTGATTCAGGAGTAAAGTCTATTATTCTTCATAAAGAAGATGTAA
The DNA here is from genome assembly GCA_013288385.1 of Bacteroidota bacterium. Taxonomy (GTDB): domain Bacteria; phylum Bacteroidota; class Bacteroidia; order B-17B0; family Aurantibacillaceae; genus Aurantibacillus. Next base: position 15,173 of record JABDBZ010000037.1, on the reverse strand, counting down.
ATAGTGCTGATTACACAATCATCTATAACACACTTCAAAAAGATTCAACTAATTCTGAAAAAGAAGCGATTGAATTTATTTATCGTTTATTACGTAATGCAGAACCACCTGATGAAGAAACAGCTCGTGGTGTAATTGATAAATTATTTTTCTCTGATAAACGTTATGACCTTGGAGAAGTTGGTCGTTACCGTATCAATAAAAAATTCGGTATCGATATTCCAATGGAAATTCGTGTATTGACTAAGGAAGATATGATCCTGATCATTAAATATTTGATTGAGTTAATTAACTCGAAAACAAATGTGGATGATATTGATCACTTATCTAACCGTCGTGTTCGTACTGTTGGTGAGCAATTGTATTCTCAATTTGGTGTTGGTTTAGCGCGTATTGCACGTACTATTCGTGAACGTATGAACGTTCGTGATAACGAGGTGTTCTCTCCAACCGATTTGATTAATGCAAAAACATTATCATCTGTTATTAATTCATTTTTTGGAACGAATCAGTTATCTCAATTCATGGATCAAACAAATCCATTATCTGAGATCACTCACAAACGTCGTTTATCGGCACTAGGGCCAGGAGGTTTATCTCGTGAGCGTGCAGGTTTCGAGGTTCGTGACGTTCACTATACACACTACGGTCGTTTATGTACAATCGAAACACCAGAAGGGCCAAACATTGGTTTGATTTCTTCATTATGCGTGTTTGCGAAAGTAAATAAATTAGGTTTTATTGAAACTCCTTTCCGCAATGTATCTAATAGCAAAGTTGAGGTTAACAAACCTGTTGTTTATTTAACTGCTGAAGAAGAGGATCAAAAGAATATCGCTCAGGCAAATGTTGACTTAGATGATAAAGGAAACTTTATTACTCAAAAAGTTACATCTCGTCGTGAAGGTGATTTTCCTATATTAGATCCAAGTGCTATTAATTTAATGGACGTTGCTCCAAATCAAATTGCATCTATTGCAGCTTCATTAATTCCTTTCTTGGAACATGATGATGCCAATCGTGCTTTGATGGGATCTAACATGCAACGTCAAGCAGTTCCATTATTACGTCCACAAGCTCCAATTGTTGGTACCGGTATCGAAGCACGTGTTGCAGAAGATAGTCGCGTATTAATTAATGCTGAGAATAATGGTATTGTTGAATATGTTGATGCAAGAGAAATTGTTATTCGTTACAGTCGTTCAGAAGAAGAAAAATTAGTAAGCTTCGAAGGTGATGTAAAAACATACAAATTAACCAAATTCCAAAAAACAAATCAAAGTACATGTATGAACTTAAAACCAATCGTAAAGAAAGGTGATAAAGTTTCTAAAGGTCAGGTGTTATGTGATGGTTATGCTACTGAAGATGGTGAGTTAGCATTAGGACGTAACTTAAAAGTAGCGTTCATGCCTTGGAAAGGTTACAACTTTGAAGATGCGATTGTAATTTCTGAAAAAATTGTTCGTGATGATATCTTTACATCTATTCACATTGATGAATATACTTTAGAAGTGCGCGACACAAAACGTGGTTTGGAAGAGTTAACTCCTGATATTCCTAACGTAAGTGAAGAAGCAACTAAAGACTTAGATGAAAATGGTATTGTTAGAGTAGGAGCAGATGTAAAAGAAGGTGATATCCTTATCGGTAAAATTACTCCAAAAGGTGAAACAGATCCTTCTCCGGAAGAGAAATTGTTACGCGCAATTTTTGGTGATAAAGCCGGTGATGTGAAAGATGCTTCTTTAAAAGTTTCTCCATCTATCAAAGGTGTGGTAATTGACAAAAAATTATTCTCTCGTGCTATTAAAGATAAAAAAACAAAAGCTGAAGAGAAACCAATGATTGAAAAGTTGGATGCTGATCACGAAAAAAATGTTTACAATTTGAAATTAAAACTAGTTGATAAATTATTTGTGTTAGTGAATGGCAGAACCTCTCAAGGTGTTACAAATATTTTAGGTGAAGAAATTATTCCTCGCGGAACTAAGTTCACTCAAAAATTATTAGAGCGCGTTGATTACTCTGAAGTAAATCCTAGCAACTGGACAACCGACAAAGATAAAAATGAATTGGTTGAACGTTTGTTACACAACTTCATGATCCAATACAATGATCTATTAGGAAAATACAAACGTGAGAAATTCCAAATTTCTGTTGGTGATGAATTACCAAATGGAATTGTGAAATTGGCTAAAGTTTATATCGCTCAAAAACGTAAGTTAAAAGTAGGTGATAAAATGGCTGGTCGTCACGGTAACAAAGGTATTGTTGCTCGTATTGTAAAAGACGAAGATATGCCATTCTTAGAAGATGGAACTCCTGTAGATATCGTATTGAATCCACTTGGTGTACCTTCTCGTATGAACTTAGGTCAGATTTATGAAACAGTTCTTGCATGGGCTGGTCAAAAATTAGGATTGAAATTCTCAACTCCAATTTTCGATGGCGCTACAATGGAAGAAATTGATGACTACACTAAAAAAGCCGGACTTCCTCAATACGGACGTACTTTCTTATATGATGGTGGAACAGGCGAACGCTTTGACCAACCTGCAACTGTAGGTATCATTTATATGTTGAAATTAGGTCACATGGTTGATGATAAGATGCACGCTCGTTCAATAGGTCCTTATTCATTAATTACGCAACAACCTTTAGGTGGTAAAGCACAATTTGGTGGTCAGCGTTTTGGTGAGATGGAAGTTTGGGCGTTAGAAGCATACGGTGCAGCAAATGTGTTACAAGAATTATTAACTGTAAAATCAGATGATGTTATTGGCCGTGCAAAAGCTTATGAAGCAATAGTAAAAGGCGAAAACATTCCAACTCCGGGTATTCCTGAATCATTCAATGTATTGTTACATGAATTAAGAGGCTTGGCGTTAGATATTACAATGGACTAGAAATTAAAGCCTCACCCTAAATCCCTCTCCAAAAGAGAGGGAATTTTAGAGGCAGCTTTATTCAAACCCAAACAATAATTAAAAAAAATAAAAATTTAAACCAGTATTATAACATGGCTTTAAGAAGAGATAACAAACAAAAATCAAATTTCTCTAAGATTACTATCAGCTTAGCTTCTCCTGAAATTATCTTGAAACGTTCAAGTGGTGAAGTTCTAAAGCCTGAAACAATCAACTACCGTACTTACAAACCTGAAAGAGATGGTTTGTTTTGCGAGCGTATTTTTGGTCCTGTAAAGGATTACGAATGCCACTGCGGTAAATATAAGCGTATCCGTTACAAAGGTATTGTTTGCGACCGTTGTGGCGTTGAGGTTACTGAAAAGAAAGTTCGTCGCGAGCGTATGGGACATATTAATTTAGTTGTTCCTGTTGCGCACATCTGGTATTTCCGTTCGTTACCAAATAAAATTGGTTATTTGTTGGGTCTGCCAACTAAAAAGTTGGATATGATTATTTACTACGAACGTTATGTAGTAATTAATGCAGGTCTTGCTGCTGAAAATGGTACAAGCTATTTAGATTTCTTAACTGAAGAAGAATATTTAAATATATTAGATACTTTACCAAAAGAAAATGCTTCTTTAGATGATACCGATCCTAATAAATTTATTGCGAAGATGGGTGCTGAAGCGTTACAAGAATTATTATCTCGCTTAGATTTAGATTCGTTATCATATGAATTACGTCACAAAGCAAGCAACGAAACGTCACAACAACGTAAAAACGAAGCATTAAAACGTTTAAATGTTATTGAAGCATTCCGTCAGGCTAACCAAAATGTGGTTAACAAACCTGAGTGGATGATTATTAAAGTTGTACCTGTTATTCCTCCTGAATTACGTCCACTCGTTCCATTGGATGGTGGTCGTTTTGCAACATCTGATTTAAATGATTTATATCGTCGTGTTATTATTCGTAACAATCGTTTAAAACGTTTGATCGAAATTAAAGCACCAGATGTAATTTTACGTAATGAGAAACGTATGTTACAAGAATCAGTTGATTCGTTGTTCGACAATTCTCGTAAATCAAATGCAGTTAAAACAGAAAGTAACCGTCCTTTAAAATCTTTATCAGATTCATTAAAAGGAAAACAAGGCCGTTTCCGTCAAAACTTATTAGGTAAACGTGTAGATTATTCGGCTCGTTCGGTAATTGTTGTTGGACCTGAATTAAAATTACATGAGTGCGGATTGCCAAAAGAAATGGCGGCTGAATTATTCAAACCATTTATCATTCGTAAAATGATTGAACGTGGTATTGTGAAAACAGTAAAATCTGCAAAGAAAATTGTTGATAGAAAAGAACCAATAGTTTGGGATATATTAGAGAATGCTTTAAAAGGGCATCCTGTTTTATTAAATCGTGCCCCAACCTTACACAGACTAGGTATTCAAGCATTTCAACCAAAATTAATTGAAGGTAAAGCCATTCAATTACATCCATTGGTTTGTACTGCGTTCAACGCCGATTTCGACGGTGATCAAATGGCTGTGCATGTTCCGTTAGGACATGCTGCAATTTTGGAAGCGCAAGTATTGATGTTAGCTGCTCATAATATTTTAAATCCATCTAATGGTGCACCGGTTGCGGTTCCATCACAGGATATGGTTTTAGGTTTGTATTACTTAACAAAAGGTAAAAAGAATTTGAAAGATGATGCAGTTAGAGGAGAAGGAAAAATATTTTACAGTGCTGAAGAAGTAAATATTGCATTGAACGAAAAGCGTGTTGATATGCATGCAAACATCAAAGTAAAAATTACAAACTCTTTAGAAGGTGATAAATTAGTTACTAAAATAATTGATACTACTGTAGGTCGTGTGATCTTTAATACGGTTGTGCCACATGAAGTAGGATACATCAATGAATTATTAACTAAAAAATCTTTGCGTGATATTATCGGTAATGTTATTAAACGTTCTGGTATGGCTACTGCTGCTAAGTTCTTAGATGATATCAAAGAAATTGGTTTCAAAACTGCATTTAAAGGTGGATTATCATTTAACTTAGGTGATATTGAAACACCTGCTGAGAAAACAAAAATCATTAAAGATGCGCAAGAGCAAGTTGATGAAGTAATATCAAACTATAACTTAGGTTTTATTACCAACAATGAGCGTTACAACCAAATTATTGATATTTGGACACATGCAAATTCAAAAGTAACTAAGAAAGTATTAGATAAATTAAGTACAGAAAGACAAGGTTTCAATGCCGTGTATATGATGCTTGACTCTGGTGCTCGTGGTAGTAAAGAACAAATTAAACAGTTAAGTGGTATGCGTGGTTTGATGGCTAAGCCTCAAAAAGCGGGTGACACAACTGCATCTATCATTGAAAATCCGGTATTATCTAATTTCCGTGAAGGACTTTCAATCTTAGAATATTTTATTTCAACTCACGGTGCACGTAAAGGTTTGGCCGATACTGCATTAAAAACTGCCGATGCCGGTTACTTAACCCGTCGTTTAGTTGACGTTGCACAAGACGTTATTATTAATGAAATGGATTGCGGAACCTTACGTGGTTTAAGCATGACGGCATTAAAAAACAACGATGATATTGTTGAATCACTTTACGATCGTATTTTAGGTCGTGTTGCTGTAAACGATATTTATCATCCAACTACAGGAGAATTAATTCTTCCTAGTGGTGAATTAATCAGTGAAGATATTGGCGCTTTAATTGAAGCATCTCCAATTGAAACTATTGAAATTCGTTCAGTATTAACGTGTGAATCAAAAGCAGGTGTATGTTCAAAATGTTATGGACGTAACTTGGCAAATGGTCGTCAGGTGCAGTTGGGTGAAGCTGTTGGTGTTATTGCAGCGCAATCAATTGGTGAACCAGGTACTCAATTAACGTTACGTACATTCCACGTAGGTGGTACTGCGAGTAACGTTGCAGCGTCAAGTAATTTAATGGCGAAGTACGATGGTATTGCAGAAATTGATGAATTAAGAACTGTTGAAAGAGTTAATGCTGATGGTAAAAAAGTAAACATTGTAATAGGTCGTTCTACTGAAGTTCGTATTGCAGATGTAAATACTGGGATTACTTTAACAACAGGAAATATTCCTTATGGTTCAAACTTATATATAAAACCGGGCGCTAAAGTTAAAAAGGGCGACATGATATGTGATTGGGATCCATACAATGCAATTATCGTTTCTGAATTTGGTGGTACAACTGAGTTTGAACACATCAAAGAAAATGTAACTTTCCGTGAAGAGTCTGATGAACAAACAGGTTTCCGTGAGAAAGTGATCATTGAAAGTAAGGATAAAACAATGAGTCCGTTAATTAAGATCATTGATAAAAAAGGCGAGACTCTTAAAACCTATAACATTCCGGTTGGTGCGCACATCGTTATTGGTGAAGCAGCTAAAATTGAACCAGGAACTATTTTGGTTAAGATTCCTCGTGTTACTGGTAAAACAGGTGATATCACGGGTGGTTTACCACGTGTAACTGAATTATTTGAAGCGCGTAATCCAAGTAATCCTGCTGTTGTTTCTGAAATTGATGGTATTGTAACGTTTGGTAAAATTAAACGTGGTAATCGTGAAGTTGTTGTAGAAGCTAAAACAGGAGAGCAGCGTCGTTACTTAGTTAATTTAAGTAAACATATTTTAGTTCAGGAAAACGATTTCGTTCGTGCTGGTGATTCATTATCTGATGGAGCTGTAAGTCCTGGTGATATTTTATCTATCAAAGGACCAACTGCTGTTCAGGAGTATTTAGTGAATGAAATTCAAGAGGTATATCGTTTACAAGGACAAAAATTAAATGATAAACATTTCGAAACCATCGTGCGTCAAATGATGCGTAAGGTTGAGATTGTTGATCCGGGCGATACTATGTTCTTAGAACAACAATTAGCAAACAAAATCGATTTCATGTATGAGAACGATAATGTGTTTGGTAAAAAAGTTGTTTTAGAACCGGGAGATAGCACTGAATTAAAACGCGGACAAATTATTACTGCTCGTAAACTACGTGATGAGAACTCAGTATTAAAACGTAAAGATTTGAAAACTGTTGAAGCGCGTGACGCAGTTCCTGCAACAGCTAATTCAATCTTACAGGGTATCACACGTGCATCGTTACAAACTAGTAGTTGGATCTCAGCGGCATCTTTCCAAGAGACAACAAAAGTATTGAACGAAGCAGCTGTAAACGGAAAAATAGATACACTAAAAGGCTTAAAGGAAAACGTGATCGTTGGTCATTTAATACCTGCAGGAACCGGTTTACGTCAATACGAAAAACTAGTTGTTGGAAGCAAAGAAGAGTACGAGCGTTTAATGGCAAGTAAGGAAGAAATAGAACAAGAAGCGTAAGCTTAAATATAAGTTTCATAAGAACCCCTACAGAAATGTTGGGGTTTTTTGTTTCATAAAAAATGGGTAGTTTTAAATAGAAAATGAAATTTCAAGTAAAATATATTTTAATCGTTTTGTTTTTTCCAATATGTACTGAATATACTTTGGCGCAAAAAGATATAGATACCTTGGAGCTAGTTAAAAAACTGAAGCAAGCTCCCAATGATAGTATTCGATTAATTATCTTAAATGAATTGACCTCGATTAATAGAGATAATAATAACGTTGGAATTGATTATGCAATGAAAATGCTAGCAATTGGTCCGAAAGAAAATAAAGAGGATTATGGTTATGCCTTTTTGCACTTGGCAACTATATATAAATCAAAAGGAAAGCATAAATTAGCGGAGGAGTATGCCATTAAAGCCAAGGAATTTGCAACCACTTATAAATTAGTTGCATTAGAAGCCAGGGCATATGGAACTTTAGGAAATATTTACACGCAAATAGGCGATGTTAAAAACAGCTCAATCAATTTAGAGAAATCTGTTTCATTATTTGTGGAGACAAAAGACACTATTGGAATAATGCTGAGTTCATCGAATTTAGGAGGATTTTATTATAATGAAAATATGTACGATAAAGCACTTTCATATTTTAGAAAGGTACTGGCATATGCAATTAAAAAAAACGATCCGTATATGTTAACTCAAAGTTATAATAATATTGGTGGAGTTTGTTTAAATACGAATCAATTTGACAGTGCATTTTCCTGCTACAAAAGTGCTTTAAAGATTGCCAAAGAAAATAAATTTAAGAGCTTGGCGAATACAATATTGGGAAATTTAGGTGATACAAGAAAAAACCAAGGAAAATGGGAGGAAGCTCTAGTTTTTTATTTTCAAGAATATGAAGAGGCGAAAAGAGAGGATTTATACAAAGGTATTTCCGGTTCTCTATCAGGTATTATAGAAGTTTATAAAAAGCAAAAAAAGTATGATCTAGCTTTAAAGAAGATGGAGGAATATAAGAAACATGCCTCCGATAATAATGGTATTTCAGATCTAATTGAAGTTTATGGAAATTCAGCTGAAATCTATCTTGCAAAGGGAATGTATAAAGAAGCATATGCGGCAAAGGACAGATATTTTAGCCTTAAAGATAGTATTGGAAGTGATGATATAAAAAAACAAGTATTTGAATTACACGAGCAATATCAAGGCGAAAGAAAAGATAATGAGATATTGAAAAAAACAGCAGAGTTAGAAAAAGAGCAATTAGTTACAAAGCAACGTTCGTCTGAAAGGAATATACTTTTAATCATTGTAGTATTTGCTGTGGTAATGATAGGGTTTGTTTTAAGAGGGTATTTTCAAAAAAAGAAATACAATCAAGAAATTACCATGCAGAAAAATGAAGCTGAACAACAAAGAGAATTGGTAGAGGAGAAGAATAAGGAAATTTTGGATTCGATAAATTATGCAAAGCGGATTCAACAAGCAATACTTCCACCGGATAATTTTATTCGTAAATATTTACCAAATAGTTTTGTTCTTTATCAACCAAAAGATATTGTTGCAGGTGATTTTTATTGGATGCATATCAGTAAAGAAAATATAATTATTGCAGCTGCAGATTGTACCGGACATGGAGTTCCCGGAGCACTTGTTTCTTTGGTATGTTCTAATGCATTAAATAGAACTGTTAATGAATTTGCAATTACTAAGCCTGGAGAAATTTTAGATAAAGTGAGAGACTTGGTTATGGAAACGTTTTCAAAAAGTGAAAATGAAGTAAAGGATGGAATGGATATTTCTATTTGTTCTATCAATTCAAAAACAAAAGAAGTATTGTGGAGCGGTGCCAATAATCCTTTGTGGTATTTATCAAATGGTGTTTTACAAGAAATAAAAGCCGACAAGCAACCAATAGGAAAAGGGTATATTGAAAAACCATTTACAACTCATAAAGTAAATTTGGCTATTGGTGATATGCTATATTTATTTACAGATGGGTATCCTGATCAGTTTGGTGGACCAAATGGCAAAAAGTTTAAGTATAAAAAGTTACAAGAACTTATTTCAAACATTTATGATAAATCTGTTGAAGAGCAAAAAAATATATTAGAGAATTCCTTTAAAAGTTGGCGCGGTGCAATAGAACAAGTTGATGACGTTTGTATCATAGGCATTAGAGTTTAATTATTTTTTGGGTACCACGATAAGGTCAAAACTTTTTAATGCATTAGTTGCAGTAGTATTATTGGAATCATAAGATAACACTTTTCTAAATAATTTTTTTGATGTTTTAGCATCACGAAGATAATAGTAGCATCCTCCTAATCCATTCAAAGCTTCAACGTTTGTTGAATCTATTATTAAACAAAGTTTAAACTCTTCCATTGCTTTTTTGTAATCTCCTTTATTGCTTAACTCATTACCTTTATCTTTATAAATATTTCCAGCGACATAATAATAGTTTTGGAGATAGGGATTTTTTGGATAGATCATTTCTGCCATTTTCCAATAGTATAATGATTTTTTTTCTTGACCCAATTTGAAAAATGCTAAACCTAAATTTAAATAACCATTTACATACTTTGGATGAAGTTCAATAGCGTGTTCCAAGTATTTTATTCCTTTATTCAATGCAGCTTCCCGTTTGGTTCTGTAACCACTTTTTTTTACATCTTCATCAGATATATGAAGAGCTCCGTTATAATCATTAAATTTAGTAGAGTCTTGGCCCGGTATATTAATTCCTGTTATTTCTTTAGTGTCTGCAAGATCAATCCATCTTGCTCCAGCATTACCAAGACAAAGAACGCTATTTGGTGCTTTATCCACATCCTTTAAAAATAGAGTCACATCATTGCTCCAATCTTTATTTCGTTCAATAACTTTATATCCAAAACCTATTACTAAAATTAGTAAGATAAGATTCAATGCAATTTTTTTAATATTCAATCCAATGGTGATTTTATCCAAAAACTTAATCACTAACCAACCAATGATAATTACAAATCCAACGGTTGAATGAAAGATCAAATGCTCGTTCATTGTTGTACCTATTGGAAATAAAATATTTCCAACAATCAATAAAAATAAAAAATAAAACAGAATCGCAAAGCCAACAACATGACGTTTTAGTGTAAGTCTTATTCCAACAATAACAAACGTTATATTAAGTATTAATGAAACAATAAACTCCAAATCGGTAAAATGTTTTGGTGAGATACTATTATAGGAATAATCACATATTAAAGTTGCCGGATATATTAATAGCTTAAAATAATATAGAAAAATAGTTGCTTTAGTACAAAAGCGTTCTTCCCCCGTTGAAAATAGATACGGATCATTTAATATTTCATCATCGTGTACATTAATAAATAATTGAACAGCATTTAAACGAAGGATGATATAAAAAATAAAAGAAATAAATAAACCTATCATCAAGCTAGAAAGATTTCTTTCTATAAAATGAGATTTAAATATGGCTTGTGAGAGAATAATAAACACTATCAAAATAAGCAGGCCGGGAATAAAGAATGAGATTGATGTTAAACCAATTCCTTTTAAGATAACTAATAGTATTAAAGAAATTATAAATGTGAGAGTAGGCCAGAGAAGTTTTTTAAAATTTATTTCTTGTTTTAATAAAGTGTAAGCACCAATTGGAATAAGCAAAAGTAATACAACGCCATATTCTTTTGAGAGCATTGCTAAAAACAATCCGATTGAAGATAAGATGAGATTAGAAATTTTCTTTGTTTCCAGATATCGAAATGAAAACAGCAAGGTGAATGAGACAAATAAAAGTGAAAGAATCTCATCCCTTCTGCATATAACAGCAACAGACTCACTATTCAACGGATGAATTAAAAATAATAATGCAGAAAGAAAAGCCATGTCCTGATTATTTTTGAAAACATATTCTGAGAATACAAGATATAAAAGAATGATAGCAAAAAGATACATCCAAATATTATCAAAGTGTCTTACGCCGGAACCATAAACCTGGCAATCTACTTCATTGAATACGCCATCTTTATTTAAATCTTCATCAAAATCGTTTTTGAAATTTTTGTTAAGATCCCAACAGGCATAGCACTCTTTTCCCTGAGCAATCCCATCGTTATTTAAATCAACGAAATCATTGTATTCGTAATTTACATATTTATTTTTTCCATCAAAATATTCAACCTTGTCATTATCGAGTTTATTGTTGTGATTTAAATCATTCACTTGCACATAATAACCTGACCGATATGTTCCTAAAAGTTCTTGTTCTAATGCGAATGTTAAAATGGGAAGCGGTCTGTATCTCCCACCATTTAATTGATCTGTGGCATTCATTCGTCTGTAAAAACTATCGTAATTGTCTTTGGTAAGAATATCTTTGAAACCATTTATTCCTCTTAACACATAACTATTTTGGTGAATGTTTATTCCATCATCATATACAGTTTCGTTGTAAACACTATTCCAATAATAAGCACATCCAATGATGATCAATACTAAAGAAGATTGAATGATGTTTTTAAAGGGAAAATATTTAAATTTTGGTACGACTTTTATTTCTAAGTCTGACTCGTGAACTTGTTCCTTATTTTCCATATTTAATTTCTTGTTGCAAAGGTTGAAATACTTGTAAGCGCAGTAGTAGTATTTGCCGGTAATTCGGCGGCAGCAGTAAATTGATTTAGTGTAGCCAAGTAAGTGTTGCTTGAAACAGTTAGAGTTGTATCTTCATTATTGTTTGCTGTTTTGCCTGAATGTTTTTCAATGTTAAGAGTGCATACAAAATCGATAGCTATAATTATCGCAACTATTGCAAAGCCAACAGAAACGGCTTTAAAGCGATTAAAAATAAGATCAAAAAAAGACGTTCTTTCAGGTAATTCTTTTTTTCTAGAGGAAATTAATTTTAAAGTATTCTTATGAAGTTTTGGTACAGATTGAATTTCATCTATACTCATTTTTTGTTTTAAGAAATTATCGATGTTATTATTCATGATATTAATTATTTGGATTAAAATATTTTAATTTTTCTTCTAATATTTTTAATGTGTAATGTAATCTTGATTTTACGGTTCCAATTGCACAATCTTGGATCTGAGCTATCTCCTCTATAGTTTTATCTTCCTGATATTTTAAAATAAAAGCTTCCTTTTTTTCGTGCGATAATTCATCTAAAATATTTTTAAGCATCATATTAAATTGGATTGAATCAAGTTTTGCTGCCATAGTCATAAACTCATTTTCGGAAATAGAACTATTTAAATATTTTATTTCACTTTCTTTTTCTGCAGCAATTGATTTATGTCTGTAGAAATTTTTACATTGGTTTGAAGCAATTGTGAAAACCCATGTTTTAAAAGAACGTGTATTATCAAACTTTTCCGGACTCTCTGCAATTTTCAAAAAAACATCTTGCAAAGCATCTTCTGCCATCGTTTTATTATAATTCAACATTTTTATAAAATACCCAAGAAGTCGTTTACTATAACGGTTGTAGAGTTCTTCAAAAGCCTGATCCTCTCCATTAATAATAAAATGCATAAGTTGCTCGTCTGTATAGATTGCAAACTTATTCAAACGCTCATGCATATATTATTAATGGTTGACATGAATACTAAACAATTACGTTAGTGATGAGTTAATACACCTAAGAAAGGCAAAGGTTCATTTATAAAGTAAATAATTTGGGCACTCTTAATGGCCCGTCAGATTTATAAAGGAAGTTAAATTAACATATTTTCGGTTGAAAGAAGGATAATAGGATGCAAGAGGCATGACGAAAAAAGGCATGACCTAAGCCTAAGAATTCTTATGCACATTGGTCTTTCTTCCTTCCGTCTTGACTCATGCCTCTTTCATCATTTCCCTATTACTTCAAACTTACAACTAGCATTTTCTCCTTCGAGATCTGTAATTACGAGAGTATGCTGACCAACACTAGGCAATAAAGATAATTGATGAAATTTTTGTGTACTTCCAATATATGTTCCATCTAAATGCCAGAAGAGAGTTGTGCTTGAATTTTTATGAGTTGCTTTAAAAACACAGTTACCTTGCTTTCCATTTTCACCAATTGGTATATAAACTTTAAACCCTTCACGGGGATAAATAATATCCAACTGGCGAATACTTAATTCACTTTCGCAAGCCGGTAAATAATTTGGAACACTGCGATAAAATAAATTATGCTGTTTGAAAAAATATTCTTGTGCCGGAGATGTTACAAACCATGGAACATGCTTCATTTTACTTACCTCATAGCAATTGCTGTTTACGCGGTATTGACCAGTTTCATCTAAATGAATTAATTTGTGAAAGGGACATTGTTTTGTTTTTTCTGAACCACTAGGACATTCTTGTAAAATTGGTTCCGGGCAAATTTCAGAAGCTTTGTACCCACTTTGTTTACAAACTTTTATTTTTATCATATCACTGCTTGGTTTATTAAACCATTTTTTTTGTGAGAGAATATTAAAAATATTAAACATAATTGGTGCAGCGGCAGATGTATCAGTAAGATTTGGTCTTCCTTCACCATCTGCATTTCCAACCCAAACTGCAACTGTGTATTTGGCATCTAAACCAACAGCCCAGGCATCTCTGAATCCGAAGCTGGTTCCAGTTTTCCAGGCGACTCTGTTTTTTGAAAGAAATTGCATCCTCCCAATATAATCTTGCGGACGTAATAATTCCGTCATTGCATTAAACGTAAACCAAATGCTGGAAGCTTTTAAAACATCTGATTTTAAATTTTGTTTTATTTCTTCCTGCTCCTGATTTTCAGAATATAAATAATTTAAAGGATGATAACTGTTAGTTGCATATTTATTTTGAGTATTCGAATAATGCATTAATGCTCTTCCCATCGACGCATAAGCAGAAGCAATTTCAAATAGGTTTGCTTCACCACCACCAAGTATTAGCGATAAACCATAATGTGTTGTCGGTTTTATAAATGTTTTAAACCCTAATTGTTTTAATTGGTAATGGAATTTAGCAGGCCCATATTCCTGCAACATTTTTACTGCGGGTACATTTAGTGAGCGAGCAATAGCTTCGTTAGCCGGCACTAACCCATCATAAGTCAAATTGAAATTTTTTGGTCCGTACGAACCAATTTGTGTGGGAATATCTTCTACTAAACTTTTTGGTAAGAGTTTATTTTCATTGAGTATAAATGCATATAAAAATGGTTTTAAAATACTTCCTGTGCTTCGAGGAGAATGTATTATATCAACATAATTTTGATGCTCGTTTTTATACGAAAAAGAATTTCCAATATAAGCTAAAATTTTTCCTGTTCCTGAAAAGTTTTCAAAATGTATAACTGTATTTGAAGATGAATATTTTTATTATCATCCGGGCGTTAATCCTGTTGCTATTTTTAAATCGGTTAAACGAAATTTTAGTGCCGGAAAAGTTAAAAGCGGTGGAAGTACTATCACCATGCAAATTGCGCGAATGATGCGAGGCAATAAACAACGCTCTTATTTTCAAAAAATTATTGAATTGCTATTAGCTGTTCGCATTGAGTTATCTTACAAAAAATCAAGTATCCTAAATATCTATTGCAGCAATGCGCCGTTCGGAAGTAATGTAGTTGGCTTACCTGCCGCTTCCTGGCGCTATTTTGGGAGGAGTCCTGATAAATTAAGTTTGGCAGAAAATGCCTTGCTTGCTGTTTTACCAAACTCACCGGCATTAATTTATCCGGGCAAAAATCACCAGGCATTAATTATTAAACGCAATCGTTTACTCAAAAAATTATTTGAGAAAAAAATAATTGATGAATCTACTTATCAATTATCGTTAGCAGAAGGTTTACCAGATAAGCCTTTTCCTCTACCACAAAT
>JABDBZ010000036.1 GCA_013288385.1 Bacteroidota bacterium | reverse complement strand
TGTTTCTAATAATCCTGTGGTTTATAGTCCTTCAGCAAGTGATCGTTGGGGGAACTACAAACCCAATAATCTAAGTCTTCCAAATTCAAAATTTCCATATACAGAACAAAATAAATTATTAGAAGATCAATACATTTCGCTTTGGAGTTTGAAAAGTATTCAATTGCCTTCCGGAGGTTTAATGGAAATTAATCTTGAATCAGATGATTATGCTTATGTTCAAAATAAACGGGCCGGACAAATGTTTAGAATAGGGGGTTTTTATGCAAACAATACACCTCCATCACAAGCATCCCTTTCACCAAACCTTTTTGTCAATCCAACTGGTTCTAGTGCGAATCAATATTTATTTTTCACACTAAAAGGAAATATAGTTCCGACAAATTTTTATAAAGATTACTTAGATGGTATTGATAAATTATATTTTAGGATTTATGTGAATGTAAATTGTGGATCTAATTGCGATATAACGGCTCTTGAACCAATCTGTGGAAATGAATATATTCATGGATATGCCGAATTTGATCCTGTTGATTATGGAACGGTAAATTTAAGCGGTACAAATTATGGTTTTATTAAAATTAAAACTGTTCGTCAAAGTAAAACAAACCTTACACAAGAACATCCTTTTGCAAAAGCAGCCTGGCAATTTGCCCGATTGCAAACTCCTAAAGATGCTTATTCATGTAATGGAAATACAGATCCGGCATCAGGGGCAAGCGATATAGAATCAGTTTTAAAAGCAATTGCTGATGCTAGTTTCATGAAAAATACAATTCAATTTATCCAAGGAGCCAACGGTGTTTTAAAACAAACTGGGTATGGAAAAATTGTAGATACTACACGTTCGTGGATAAGACTTGACAATCCTGATTATCATAAACTAGGTGGGGGATCACGTGTAAAACAATTAACAATAAAAGATAAATGGAAAGAGATGCTTTCTAATAATCCGATATTAGCTAATCAGGGATTTCAATATGGACAAACATATAATTATGAAACAACTGAAAATGGAATCACTATTAGTTCTGGAGTTGCCTCTTATGAGCCATCATTCGGAGCGGATGAAAATCCTTTTAGGCAACCTCTCTACATGGATATGCATAAAGAAGAAGCTTTGTTAGCTCCTGATAATGATATGTATTTGGAAGCTCCGTTAGGTGAATCATTTTTTCCATCTCCTTCCATTGGATATAGCAGAGTTACAATTCAGAATTTGGTTGCCGGTGCGGGAAAAACAGTTAATGAATATTATACCGCAAAAGATTTCCCAACTTATGTTCATCAGTTAGGAATGGATGCAAAACGGAAAAAACCAGATCCAATTTTTAAATTATTCTCTTTTAGTGCCTACGATAAATTTACGGGATCACAAGGTTATTCTATTGAACTAAATGATATGCATGGGAAACCGAAAGCAATTCATATGTATGAAGAAGGTGCTATAGCTCCCACAACATCAACAAAATATTCGTATAAAACTTCTGGCGATAAACTTGTGAATACTGTAAGAACAATTTCTAAAAATGGTTCAATGCAGGATTCAAGAGTTGGTGTTGATTATGATTTTTACGCAGACTTCAGAGAAAACAATACTGTTACAGAAGCAATTGGTGTTCAGGGTAATTTATACTTTATGATTGTTGGTATTTGGCCATTGCTTGTTCCGCCAATTCTTCCTAGTTATCATAGAGAAGAAATTCAATTAAGAACCGCAGTTACAAATAAAGTAATTTATAAATTCGGAATTATTGATGAAGTAGAAACCATTCATAATGGAAATATTTCTGCAACAGAAAATTTATTGTGGGATGCGGAAACTGGACAAGTACTGCTTAGTTCAACCACAACAGAATTTAAAGACCCTATTTATAACATGGCGTATCCTTCGCATTGGGCATATGAAGGAACTGCTGGTGGTTATAAAGATTTTGGTTTAGAAATAAATAATCCTTCTTCAATTGTTAGTGCACAAGGCCAAATAATAAATCCAACTTATAAAAGTCTTTTGTATCCGGGTGATGAAGTTGCTCTATATAGTGGAACTCCAGTTAAAGGTTGGGTTCATCAAATAGGAAACGATTATTATATAATAATAGGAAATTCCGGTAACGTTCAAACTCAATCTCTTTTAGCTTCATATACAAAGATGAAAGTAATTAGGTCAGGACGACGGAATTTACAAGATATGAAAGTTGGTGCAGTTTCAACTTTTACTTCTCCTCTAAATGGTAATCCTTCATTTTGGCCAACATTAAACCAGAGCTATGGTGTTCTCAATTCTTCTGTGGTTGAACTTGGCAGTAAATGGGGAACGTATTGTGGTTGCACGGTCGCAAATTTCCCAACTTTAAATAATGCCGTTCAATATAATCCTTATTTAGAAGGAGTGAAAGGAAACTACAGAAAAGTAAAAGACTATACTTATTTAAGTACACGTAATCAGGAAAAATTAAATGATAACTCAAACATTAGAGTAGATGGAACTTTCGCGGGCTTCAATCCTTTCTGGACGCCAAATGGTGGAAATGATTGGACATCTAATCCATTAAACTGGAGATGGGTGACTGAGTCGACTAAATATAGTAACGTTGGACCCGAGCTAGAAAACAAAGATGCGTTGAATCGTTATTCAGGTGCACAATATGGGTACACACAGTCTTTACCGGTTGCTGTTGGAAATAATTCCTCCTATAAACAAATGGGTTTTGAAGGATTTGAATATTCCGATTTAAATTATTGTCCGGATGATCACATGGGATATAATGTTTTTGAAAACAAAACTTACATAGCCCCGATAGGAGCTAATCCAAAAGTTCAAAAGTTTTCACATACCGGTAAACGAAGCATAAAAATACCTGGTGGTGGTGCATCTGTTTTGGTAACTAAACAATTAAATACATGCCAATAATTGAATTAAATTATGAAAAAATATTTTTTTAAACTCATCTTTTTAAGTGTTTCGTTAATTACAACTGCACAGCAACTTTCCTATAAAGTTTTTAGTATTAATTCAGTTAAACTAACAGTTACGGATTCTATTGGAAGAAAAACTACCCGAACTGACAGCATGGATTGTGTGTTTTTTATTGCGCTTTCAAGTCCAACAACTATTTCATCAGTGCAGAACATGTATTTGAAAATAGGAGAAGTAATGGATAGCGGTTCTTTGATTGACAAAACATTTATTGTAACTGCAAAAAATGAAAATTATTCGTTAGTGGATAATAGTAGTAATAATAAACAATACAGCCTTTATGGAAGCAATAATTTAAATTTTACTATGCGTATTCCTATAAACAAAAATTTGAATTGGGCTACATCCTACTTTATAAGTAATGGCGCAAATTCAGTTAAAAGTTATTTTAAAATAATGAAATAATATGGTAAAACAATTTTTGATCGGCCTTTGTTTTGTGTTACATGCTTCCTTAATTGGGCAAGTAACCTTATCCGTTACGAATCCTGCTGCTGGTTTTCCGGGCTCAGCTGACGTGGTGCTTTTACAGGCAGAAACCCTTGCTAACGCTGGGCAGGTTGTTACTGTTAATATGAATGCACCCTCACTTTGTAATGTCAACAATATTGTCCTAGTATTAACTAATGGTAAAATTATTTTGCAAAAAGACCCTAATGCCATCACACCACAAGGGTTTGCAATACCCAGTTTTGCAATTAATTCATATGGTGTGTCTTTTTTTCAAACAAATAATACAATTGATGTAACAGTACAGGACATAGAATTTGATAATTATAACTATTGTTTAAGTTTTTATGGTGGGGGTAACATAACCTGTTCTAATGTGAGATTTGTGAATTATGGTAGCGGAATTGATCTTAATGATAACTCCGCAGTTACTTTATCCCCTTCAATAATAGCAAATGCTTTAATACAAAATTGTGATTTTGAACCAATAAATAATCTGAATGTTGCTTTACCTAACGCAATAATGCGTTCCAATACTGTGAGTAATCCAAATAATCAAAACAATTTGATTATCCTTAATAATAATTTTAGAAATACTAATGCTCCTAATGGTATTTATATAGATAGCTATACGCAGTTTGATAATTTAAATATTCAAATAAATAATAATTATTCTTCGAATGGAATTTATTTAAATCGTGTAGGGACATCATACTTTGCACCTAATACTGTTGTTGATTATAAATTTGCTTTATTTTTCGAAAACAATACTGAAGTCAGAGCCCTTGAATTAACATATCCAATTAATTCATGGAAAGTGGATAATAACACCTTTAAAGCTAATTCTGCTAATTATTATGGATCCTATATTTGGTTAGTTGCTTATCCCGTTGGTAATAAGTTGAGCTTCATTAATTCACCTAGTTACTATTGTGCCAATCAAACTTATTTAAACGGAAATAATATTTTTTTACCGTATCTAGGATCTTTCCCTAATAATGCTTTTGCAATCAACGTTATTGGAAATGGTTTTCCTGGATGCGCTATTCATGAATTTCTAGATTTAGACCTACCAGGCGCAATATTCATTTATAATCAAACAAATGTTTCAGTTCGCAGATGCAGAATTAAATCGCATATTAATCCAGATCAACCAATATTTAATCAGGTTAATTTTATTAACGCCAGTCTATGTTCTGCCGGAATTGTTAGCAATTCTCTTGTAACCAACTATAAATATATTAACGCTCCGCCATCAGCTGGTAATGACTTATACCTTGATTTTTATAAAACAAATGCAAATGGTGATTTGTTAGATTACATTGGCGAAAAAATTATTCCAAATAATCTAATAAGTAATTCAGGTACAGCATCTGTAACTATTCCGGGAAGTGTAACGTTGAATAATTCTGATAGAATTGCGATGACAATTACCGGGTTGACCTCTCCATCTTTTCCAAACTCCCCTGCTTTAGGTACAAGTTTTGCTTTTTATACATTATTATCTAAATGCCCTCAGGGTTTTGACATCCAAAGTACCCCATTTCCAATTGCAGCAGGTAATTGTATTTCGAACGTTGTTAATTGTTCCCCTGGTTGCCCGCCCTGCTTTTACACAGATCCATGTTGGTTAACTTGTTTTTCATCGATTTGCAGTTATTCAATGGCTGTCTGTAAAAATAGTTCTTTCCAATTAAATACAGGTTCTAGTAATCCTGGCACTTCGTATATTTGGAATTTTGGTGATGCTTCTCCTCCCGTTTCAGGCCCAACGGCTTCACATATATATTCAAACGTTGGAAATTATACATTAACAGTTACAACTATCGTTACCGGTACTTGTGTCGCATTGACGGAAACAGTGAGTATTAGTGTAGTTGATTGTTCTTGTGTTGGTGCAAGCATAACTGGTTTAAATTCTGGCAATTGTAATGGAGTACCAGTCAATATGAATGTTGCTGGATGTATAAATCCGGGAGCAACCTATAATTGGAGTTTTGGAGATGGTACTTCTGCTATGGGTTTACCAATCAGCCATGCCTATAGCACTCCTGGCACTTATAACGTTGTTCTAACGGTTAACACCCCCGGCTTTCCTCCTGTTATTATTACTGGAGTCATAACAATTTCTGCTTGCACACAAGTTGCACCCTGCACTGATTGTATAGGTACATTTGCTCCTGATCCGGGAGATTATTTAGCAAGTTTATGGGTGAAAGAAGATGTAACTCCTCAACCTCAAACTTACAATAACCCACAATTAAAAATTTCTTTTATTGGTGATCCAACCATATATACTTTTGGAACAAATGCAACCAAAAATAAAATAATTGAAGGTTGGCAAAAAATAGAAGAATTATTTACTATTCCTATTGCTGCAACAAGTATTAAGTTAGAATTAATTAATGCAAGTTCTATTGTTGACACTTACTTTGATGACCTAAGAGTTTATCCAAAAGATGGCCAGATGAAAACCTACGTTTATGACCCGGCCACACTTAGACTTACATCCACATTAGATGAAAATAATTATGCAACGTTTTATGAATATGATGAAGAAGGAAAACTGATTCGTATAAAAAAGGAAACTGAAAAAGGAATTATGACAATACAAGAAAGTAGAGAAGCCGTAAAAAAGAAATAATGAAATTAATTAGCTATATATTTTTATTTGCAACACTAGGCTTTAATATTAAAGCTCAGAATTTCGAAACCGATATGAAATTGGTTTACGATGATTTTATTCAATCTGAAAAAGTAGCTTTCAATATCAGTTATGTTTTAAGAGAAAACCATAACCTTGATTCACGAATCATACATACTAACATAGGTAAATACATTAAGTTAAAAAATAAATTTATTAGTGTTTACGATACAAAATCGACTCTTGTTCTTCCTTCTGAAATAATTATGATTGATAAAGAGGATAAAAAAATTAGAGTAAAAAAAGTAAAACAAAAAGAAAATATCAACCCCGATTTTATGACGCAATTAAAATCATATAACGGCTATATATCTAAAGTGGTTGCTCTAAAAACAAATAAAGAAAATGTTTTGACATACAATGTTGAGTTGAAAAGTAATGCACCCTTTCCAATTTCTAAATATGAAATAAGCATTGATACAAAAAAACATTATTTGGTGCAGATGAGTTTATTTTATAAAAAGCCTTTGGAAAAGGATGAAGACTATAAAATAACTGGAAAAGAAATACCTCGTCTCGATATTATTTTTTCTGATATCAATAACAGTAGCCTTTTTTCTATTGTTGAATTTGAAGAAGCTTATTATTTTTTAAAGAAAAATAGTAAACTATCGCCATCACAAAATTTCAAAGATTATGATGTTAAAGAAACTTTATAAATATACAAGTATGAAAAAACAACTTTCTCTTGCTTTATTATTTTGCCTTAGCTTGCTTAACAGTTTTGTTTATGCAGGAAAGGAAAAAATGAATTCTCGGATCAATAGCGCGCAAATTGCTGTTGGTAATTTAGTAGCCGTATCTGACAATAAATACCCTAATATTAATTTAAGCGGATCTGCCGTAGTAGTTAATTCTACAGGTAAAATTACACTTGCACTTGATAATTATGCAGGAACGCTTAATACGTTTGCTACCCCAGTTTTCTATTTGAAAGTGGGTATAAATGTTGCGTATGAAGTAACAGCAGGTGGTGGTACACAGTTCCAAACTGTGGAACTTGTTATTGATCATAACGCGAATGGTGTAAGTGTTGATAAAAGTATTAGCGTTATAAAAAATGCGCATGTGATTGCGGCCACAATAGCATATTTTAAAGATATGACAAATAATATTATTGTAAGCCCGTTTATACCCTCTAATTTATATCTTGAAACAGAAATTGAAACAGATAGATATTATACACTGAATCCTTCAAATGTATCTGGGGTTAATCATTTTTTTGATGCAACTACGAATGAATTACAAGTTTATTGGAATACAGTTGCCGGTGCTGAAGAATATGAGTTGGAGTGGACATACGTAAATGATTTTGATATTACTTCAACAGCTTATGAATATCAAAGTTTAAGTGTAACCCCAGCTGTAATTAGTTTATTAAATCCTGTTAACATAGATTTTAGTTTTTCGAATAATGCAACAAGAATAAGAACAACGCAAAATACATTTCGAATTGGATTGAATTATGATCAAGGTTTAATAGTTTATCGATTGAGAGCCATAGGAAGAAATATTGCAAATAATTCATTTGAAGTTATTGGTGATTGGACTTTGAATCAACCACAAACAACTCCTTCTTTCAAAATTTCTAATTTAGGTACATTCAATGATTATTTCGTAATAGCAAATGGTCATGAGGATAATAAAAATTGGCAATACACTGCTACTTATGCTGAAGAAGGAAAGAAAAAAGAAGTTGTAGGATATTTTGATGGATCATTAAGAAAAAGACAAACTGTTACAAAAACAAATTCAGAGAATATTGCGATTGTTGGAGAAACTGTTTACGATAGTCAGGGCAGACCTGCAGTACAAATTTTACCAAGCCCAGCAAATAACTATTCCCCATTACTAAAATTCTATGAGAATTTTAACCAAAGTAATAATCAGCCAATTATTAGTGGTGTGCATGTACCTTACAATAGAATTGATTTTGAAAACCCGTCTTTTTGTCCTTACACACCAAGTCCCTTGTTTACCGGAAACATAGCGAGTGCTGCGGATGGCGCTGCAGTTTATTATTCTCCCAATAATCAAAATAAAGAAAATCAACAGGCTTATTTGCCAAATTCTCAACAATATCCATTTACTTCAATGATTTATACTCCCGATAATACAGGAAGAGTTAGGTATCAAGGTGGAGTAGGGCCGGATAATAAAATAGGTTCAACTCATGAAACAAAATATGTTTATGGAGATCCTGATCAGGAAGACCTTGACAAATTATTTGGTTCAGAAGCTGGTTTTGCAGAGAGGTTTAAGAAAAATATGATCATTGATCCTAATGGGCAAATCAGTGTTTCCTATTTAAATACAGAAGACAAAGTTGTCGCAACGGCTCTTGCAGGAAATAGTCCAATGAATGTTAATCCATTAAATAGTACAGTGCTTCAAAATAAAAACGTATCATATATGGATTATAATGATGCAAATTATAATGTTGTTAATTATGTTGATAATGGAACTGTTGTATTTAAGAAAAAAATTATCCCTGATGTTACTGGTCCTTATTCTTTTGAATATGATTTAATCCTGCCACAGTTTACTGATAATTGTATTCCCGGTTTTTGTTATGATTGTGTTTATGATCTTGCAATTACAATCAATGACGAATGTAATACACCAATTTATTCTACAGTAACTCCTGTTGGATTTAATGTTGGCGATACAGTTGATTATACTTGCGGAAGCCCAATGAGTTTTTCGAGCATTAATTTTTCTCCACCTTTTACCGCAGTGTTAACAGCAGGTAAAGAATATTTTCTAACTAAAACATTAACTGTAGATAATAAAGCTCTCGGTGATTATTTGATTCACTATATAAATAAAGCAAATAATATATGTGTTCAAGATCTAACTGATTTTAATAATACAGAATTAGCGAACGTAGATCTTTCGGGATGCCATATTACATGCGCAGCTTGTAGCACAAAAGTTGAATCGTATTATTTATTGCATAATGACCCTACTAAAATAGATACAAACAATGTCAATTATGATCCGAATTATATATACATGTCTCCTGGTCAAAAACAATTAGCTATTGATCAATGTCAAGCTCCTTGCAATCCAGCTACACTTTGTCAGGTTGAGTTTGACAATATGTTGCAAGACATGAAACCAAAAGGACAATATGGTCAGTATGACGTTAGCACATTAGGTGTTTACGATGCATCTCTTTATGAGCTTTCTATTTTTAATACTGTTTCAAGTAATTACCTTCGCTTAAATACTATTAAAAGTACAGTTACAAATCCAAATGAGGTAGCTGGAACTCCTTTTGTTACTTATGATATTAAATTCGCTAATTGGCAAAATCCTGAATTTTATAATAAAAGCAATCACAATTTTTCTAGCCCAGCAATAGGTTATACTAAAGATCATTATTTTGATGCTGATGGATCAATTTCTAAAGTAAGATTGGTGGCGAGTGGTGCTAATTATATTCCAGCAGTGAATTTCACAGGGCCGCTTTGGATATTTACTGATAATATTGGGGATTGGACTTATCCGGAAAATCTTACCAATATGAAGGATTTTATTATTGCTTATAGCAATAATTCTAATTGGTCGTATTCACTGGTAAAATTCCATCCTGAGTTTAATTATTTTTTAGATTGTGATAGACAAAGTAATCCTGTTTACGGAATAGTTTATTGTGCAAATAATTATACAAGCGAACAATTTGATACAGATTTGAGATTGACTTCTACTTTTGCTCAAGCTACATCTCCTTTTGTTTCGTGCACAAAAAATTGGTCAGTACTAAATAGTAATGCAGTTTCAGGAGGAGATTTAATTGATTATGATCCTTACTTCAATGGAGCTGGCCCTGGAGTTGGACCTATGTATGCAGCAATGGTAAGTAGATTATCTAACTATCAGGGCAGTGGAAAATCTGCAAAACAATTGGCTGCTGAAATGTATTCAACAGGTAACATGTATTATTGTAATTGTGCTGGAACTTTTGGAGCAACTAGTGTAAATTGTTGCTTATCCAATTTTGTTATCCCAACTGCATCATTAGATCAAGAATGGACTTCATACAGAGAAATGTACCTTGCAGAAAAACAGAAATTAATTTTGGAGGAGGCACACAAAGCCGCGTGTCAAACTTATGCAGTAAATCCTGACCGTAACAATTATTATAATGGCGCAATTGGCGATCCAAATTTTGCTCCATTTACTTCTTATGTTTCATATAATTTTTGGCCATTCATACCATTTAATTTTCCAAATTGGACTTACATATATATATTTAATCCTGCTTCATGGCCTAATTATGCTATTCCTCCAGCAAGTTTTATGGGTGCTCCACAAACGTTTGTTCCGGCTGCCGCTAATAAATCAATATTCCAACCTTCTTCGTTTGTTTCAAACACAGGTAGAGGATATTATGATTTCGGTTGCCCATCATCTTACTATCACAAGAATCGTTATTCTAAAAAAATTCGCAGAGTTCCTGACTTGCAAACCCTTTCTAATATTCTTGCAGGCGGCGCTACAAGTGCGGCTGATATAGGAGAAGCATTAACTAAAACAGCAGATGATGATATTTATTTTACTACAGGTCAATGCCCTATTTTTAAAAGATTGGAATTATTTTTAAGTACAGTAGCTAAAAAAACAACACTCTTCAATTTTAATAATATAAATCCATTAGTTTCTGAACCCGCATTTACAAAAGATATTTACGATGCAATTATAAGTTGTGCGAGTTTACCACCTGCAACGTGGGTTCCATTAGGTTTTAAACCTGTACCGTTCGGAGTCAACAATATCAAAATCGAATTTTATGATATCACAGGAACACCTGTTCATCTTTTAGGTGCGGATATGATTTTAGATGGAACTAATATTCCTAGTTGGGGTAATGTAGTTTCTTTTTCTAATATTTCTTACAATGGGGTAGTTGCAGGTCAAAGTGCATTTACACTTAAAGCTTTATATAATCCGGGTGTTAGCCAACCTTTTGTTCAATACCAGGTTGCGGGCACAACATGCATTCCTAGTAATTGCAGTCCTCCTGCTTCACAACAATGCAAACCAACAGAACAAGCATATGAAATTCAGAATTTCTTAAGTGCAGTTTTAACTGACAATCCACCACTTAATTCTCCTGTGAATTTGGGAGATCCCGCAACTAACAGTGCACAGTTTTATACTTCTCTTTTAAAATATCCTTTTGATGTACCGGTTTCATATTTACCTAATCCAATTGCTAACAAAGTTTTTTTAGATGTTGCCTATACTCAAATACGTATTGAAGGTCCAAGTTCTTGTGATGTAAATGGATTAAAAGTTTATTTTAATTTTGTACCGGTTGCCCCAATCACAAATTTAAATCTTAATGGTGCTATAGGTTTTACAGGAATTACACCTATTCAAGGTGCGGGGCCTTACGATTTTACTATAAAAGCTTTATACCCAAGTAATCAAAGTCAAATATTTCAGGTAACAGTAAGTTATTCAGGTACGGGTTGCCAACAATATGTTTTATCTAATTGTCAACCTTATGTTCCTACACAGTGTGACAATAATAATTATAATACTACTGTTCAGTTACAGGCAGTATTAAATGAAATTGCTGCAGGTATGACTTCCTTTAACTATGTAACAAATACACCATATCCTGTTTCAGGATTAAGTAATTATAGTCCTTTGCTTCAGTCACAAATTGGTTCGGCTGTTAATTTTCAAATTAAATTTGTGAATAGCGTTGCAGGACCTCCTTACACACATTTTTTCACGGTTGATTTTATGAGTGACAATTCAACATTGTGTAGCATACAAACCACATTTAGCTCCAATTCTATTATTAATCCATTTACTTCAATAACTTTTAATGATATTACGATTCTTAATTCTCCTTCGAACCAATTTCTTATTACCGCAACTGATGGTTTTAATGAGTATGCCTTAACCGGAACAGCCACTTGTCTCCAAATGCAAAACTGTGAACCATGCGACAACTCAACTATAATTTTTAAAGAGAACTTTGAAAAATATACAGTTAGCACTCCTGTTTCCGGAACCACAGGTTTTAGATTCACTAATGATTATCTCAAGTTTCCTAATACGTTACCAACACAAACAGTAGCTGGTAATTATTCCGGATTTGATGTTTGCCCGGCCAATCTTGGTGATTATACTATAATATTTGCCAATATTGCAGGCTGTAGAGGATATGGCAATCATACACCAGGTGGCGAGAAATACTTGGATTTTAATGTGAATCATGGAATCAATCCACCTGCAACTGATTTTAGTGAAATTTGGAAGTATAAAGATTCGTCAACTAATAGCAGTTATTTAACTGTAACCCTGGGTAGCAAATACGATATCTCTTGTTATTTCAGATCTCAGAGCGGACCTATACAACAAGCATATATTGTTAGTTTAATTGTGAATGATGGAACAAATGATTTTGTTATAGCTACTTATACTGTTAATGGAGGTTTTCCACCATTATGGAGGCAACTACAAGGAACCTGGAGCGCAACTTCAAATCAAATGGGAATTCGCGTGAAAGCAACACGGTACATTTTTTCTAATCAAGGGATATCTTATATTACAAATAATATTTCACTAGATGATATATTGGTTAAAGAACAAAAATGCGAAAATGAATCTGTTTATAGTTTACCGCCGGCAACTCCTGAAGATGATTGTGTAAACCAACTTACCAATATAGCATTGTCAAATGCACAACAAAAATATACGCTGTATATTGATAATATAAAGAAAGATTTCACAAACAGATATAATTTAAAGTGTTATCAGAGTTTAGAAAAATTGACTGCCCAATATACTTCCAGAGAAGGGCATTATACGTTGTATTATTATGATCAAGGTGGAAATTTAATTAAAACAATTCCACCCGAAGGAGTTGAACCAATTAATTTAACGGCTATTGAGCCAATAAGTGGTTCACCTTATGGAACTCTTATTAAACAAGATCGCTTGAATAAAACGCATACAGTTTTTACAAATCATAGATTAGCTACTAAATACGAATACAATTCACTGAATCAATTAATAAAACAACATGTACCTGATCATGATAATACAGATTTATGGTCAACACAAAATAACCCTAGTTTGCCTGCAAATACGCAAGCAAAAGGAATGGATTTTTCTGATAACAGCAGAGGATATATAGCAGGTACAGATGGGTCGAATGGTGTCCTTTATATTACAACAAACGGTGGTAATTCATGGTCGCCTGCGACATCTTTAGGTTTAGGAGATGTGATTGATATAGATGTTACAGGAACAACTGCGTTTGCTATTTTATCTGATGGAAGTATTTTAAAAACACCAAATTGGACTGCACCAAATCCAACATGGCAAACGATAATTTTGCCGGGAAGTAACTTAATGCAATTTACCGACATAAATTTCAAAACACCAACCCTCGGATATATTACAGGTAATAATGGTTTATTATTAGAAACAACTGATGGTGGAGTAACATGGAATAATATTGTGTTAGGTACGCTCGCTAACTTAAATAAAATTAAATTCAAAATTTTTGGCTTCGGTTATTATGGAATAATTGTTGGAGACGGTGGAACTGTTTTCTATAATACACCAAGTAATAGTACATGGCAGACCTATAATCTGATTAACAATCAAATCGATATTAAAAATGTTGAAATTATTGATGTTACATCATTTATGGATGTAATGCTGACAGCAATTGATAAAAACGCAACGCCAAATAAAGGAACCGCAATAACTGTTAATGATGTTGATAATATTGCTACCACTTTAGTGACTTCTGTATTTTCTGTACTAAGCTACTTACCTTCTTCTTTGAATTCAATTACTTTCAACACCTACATTACAGGACCAAACACTTTTGTTGATGCATTTGTTGGTGGCGCAATTAACGGCGTTACCCCGGTTATGTACAAACTTCAAAGTGTAAATACCGGTGCATATGTTCCAACAACAATTAGTGTTGTACCTGCAACTAACAATTCTGTAAACGATCTCAAAATAAATGGTTTCGGAAATTCAGTTTACACCGTTTATGGTGGTATGAGTAATGGCCAGTTTTTATATTTACCAAGTGGTTTTGTAACAACATCGGCTTTAAATCTTACAACAATTGGCCCCAATATTAATGCAGCTAAACTCAATAATATTTGGCAAGACCCCTCAGGTAATACAGGTTTAATTGCAGGAAACGGAGGGACAATTATTAGGTTCACTGTTAATCCAGGTCCTTCAGTAGCTTCGTCTGCTCTTAATGCAATTACGTTCCCACCTTTAAATGCAGTTACTGCTGCTAAAGATGGTTCAGGAAAAGTGTACGCGATGGGTAATGCAGGTTCAGTTATTTATTCTTCTAATTTCGGTGCTTCATGGGTTAGTTTGAATACCGGTTTAGGAGCAGGTATAGATTTATACTCAGGCCTTTATCTTCCATCAGTTACACCAACCGTTGTTATTGGTGGTAGTACAGGTTATGTTGGTCAAATTAATGCTACTACTAATTTGTTAGCGGCAATTAATAATCCTGCTAATGCAAAACAATATAATTCAATTACGAGAAATCCAAATAATTTAAACGAAATTTTCTTAGCTGGAAAAAATAATACCAACGATGCGTTAATTGAAAAATATACGCTTAATAATGTTGGTACACCAAATTCAGTATTCAGTTCTGCATCTCAGAAAACGATAAACAAACTTGTTTTCCCAGTTAGTACAACTGCCTTTGCTGTTGGTGACCAAGGCACCTTGCTTCAATCTACCAATTCAGGTAATTCGTTTACAGGTTTAACGCCTTTAGGAAGTAATAATTTAGAAGATATTGTTTTTAGTGATCAGGTTATTGGTTATATTCTTGGTTCAAATAATACCGTTTACAAAACAAGTGATGGCGGCACTTCATGGATATTAAAACCTGCACCTGCAGGCTCTAATATCAATGCTGTTTATAGTTTTGGAAGTGGGAAATTATTGGCAACCGGAACCGGCGCTCCAAATCTTTTCAATATAAGCGATCAAAGCAATATTTATTCAACTCGTTTCTTTTACGATGCTTTAGGTCGTTTAGTAATTTCCCAAAACGTAAAACAATTTAATAAACCTCTTAAAGCTTATGGTTATAATAATTTTGATGCCTTAGGAAGAATTATTGAAACAGGAGAAATTGCAGGTGCTGCTATGCAAGATCCGGAAACGCTTACCGGACCTAACGGTGTAATTGATATAAATGTTTATAATACTTGGATAGGAACAGGTAATAAAACCGAAGTAACATTCACTTCTTATGACGAACCTGTAACTAATCCTTGTGCATTTGTGCAGGATAATCTCAGAAAACGTGTGTCAGCAACATATTTAGATAGTGATGGAAATTTATTGAACGGGTATTTACATGCAACTTATTATACGTATGATATTCATGGTAATGTAAGTTCATTAATGCAAGAAAACCCTGCAATGCCTATTGGCCATACTTGTAAACGGGTAGACTACCAATATGATCTTATTAGTGGAAAAGTAAATCAGATAGATTACCAGGCGGGACACTTAGATTCTTATTCTCATAAATATGATTACGATGCCGATAATCGTATTACAAATGTTTACACTTCAAAAGATGGATTTAACTGGCAACAGGATGCTAAATATTTTTATTATTTGCATGGCCCACTTGCAAGAACTGAATTAGGTAATGATAAAGTGCAAGGTATGGATTATGTTTACACTTTACAAGGATGGATAAAAGGAGTAAATAGCACAATCTTGAATGAGAATAATGATGCCGGCAAAGATGGAGCAGGTGGTACTTTATATAATTCTACTCAAGCTAATTTAAATAAACACATCAGTAAAGATGCTGCGTCCTATAGTTTAAATTACTTCAATAACGATTATATTGCTATCGACGCTTCTAAAAATACTGCAACAAATCGTTTTGATGCTGATGTAAGCGCTAACCTCTTTGCTTCTAATTCTAATAATTGGTTGTATAATGGCAATATATCTGCAATGGTTAGTACCATTAATGAATATGCAGGACCGGGCTCACCAAAGCCACAATTAACAGGTTATAAATACGATCAATTGAATCGTGTTAACACCATGTTTGCTTATCGCAATATTACCGGTAACGCTTGGGACGGGACTCCCGGAGCTAATGAATACAGAAACGAATTTGTATATGACGCAAATGGAAATATTCAACAACAAGATCGTTATGATAATGTTGGAACAAAGGTAGACGGAATGACATATCAATACCATACGGATGGGTCTAATAAAAAACATTCTAATCGCTTGTATCATGTAAACGATAATATTGGGGCGGGAGTTGCTGTTGGTGATATTGATGACCAAGGGGTATTTACACCGGCACCACCTTCCGGAAATTCTTTAGGCGCAATTAATACTGCCAATAATTATGGTTACGATGAAATAGGTAATTTGGTTCGTGATAATCAGGAAGAAATTGCAAATATAGATTGGACTTTATATGGAAAAATAAAAACAATTACAAGAACAGGGATAAGCACCAAATTCAATGATGTGTTTGAATATGATGCAGCTGGTAATAGGGTTTCCAAAACCAGTTTCACAAATAGCCAGCCAGTAAACCAAAGGGAAACAATTTATTATGTTCGTGATGCCTCGGGTAATGTTATGGCAACCTATGATTATAAACCTGTAGCGGGCCCTCAAAAATTATTTTTCATTGAACATTCGGTTTATGGAAGTTCGCGTGCAGGTATGCAAACCTATTTAGAAACAAATAATTTGGATCCTAATTCACCATATTCTACAGCAGGAAATATTTATACGGTAACAGTTAAAACGGGATTGAAATATTATGAGTTGAATAACCATTTAAGTAATGTGCTTACTGTTGTATCAGATAAAAAAGTAGCAGTTGAAAGTCCACCAAGTTCAGGCATAGTTGGGTATTATAATGCAGATATAATTAGTGCAAACGATTACTATCCATTTGGCATGGTAATGCCAGGCCGTAAATACAACACGCCAAATTACCGATACGGCTTTAATGGCAAGGAAAATGATAACGAAGTTAAAGGTGATGGGAATTCACAAGATTATGGGATGAGGATCAATGATTCACGATTAGGAAGGTTTCTAAGTATGGATCCGATATCTGCAAAATATCCGTTTCTTTCGACATATCAATTTGCTAGTAATAGTCCTATCATGGGAATTGATGAAGATGGTGGAGAGTTAAAATTCTATACTTTGAATTGGGAGACTTCAAAAGACGGAAAAACACATTTATCTATAAATCAAGAAAAATTCACAAATGATATTGCATTTAATGTATCGATAAAACTAGGAATTGGAAGTGACAAAACTGAAATCGCAAAGTTTTCGGTTAATTATAGTGATATAGGTTTGTCAGCTTTTGTAGTTGGACATAATGGTGTATGGACAGTTTTACCAGAAGATTTTGATCCTCATAATTTGCCTCCAGAAAATAATGTAATCTGGGACAGTTTCGAGACTTTAGAAGAGTATCAACAACGTGTTCAGGGAAGTGCCGAAAAAGTGGTAATGGGTTTAACATTGCTATCAGGTCATTCAAAAGAAGGAATGATAAATGGCTTAAAAAAGGATTTAACAAAATTAAAAATTTCCTCAACTGAGTTTAAAAATATAGTAAAAAGCTCAAAATCATTAATTAAAAGTGCTGGGCTACCTCATTCTGGAAAAATAAGATTTATTCCTAGGGCATCAGATATTAAATCTGGAAAACTACTTAAAAAAGATGGTGGTTTTGTCGATAAATTTGGCAATATTTGGAAGAAACCAAAAGGAAATAACATGCAAGGAGATGTTCATTGGGATGTTCAATTATCGAAAAAAGGAAAAAGTATGTTAGGGAAATATTCAAATAGTGGTAACCATATAAATGTTTCTGGAAAAGGGAAAATAGCGCATTAAAAATTAAAAATTTGGCAATTTATTATCCTAAATATTTTTGTGGCAAGGGCGCTCTTTTGGTTTCTAAAAAAAGTTTTTCCGTGAATATAGAAAATGATTTACCTTATAACATCGGTATTGGAGAAAAATTTAAAGTAGATGATATAATAGGTTATGGTTTTGATATGTTTTTAATTGATAAACCAAATATTTATTTGAGATTCCTCAATAGTCAAATGAAGGATTATTTTAATATTGAGAATCAAGGGTCTTTTAATGATGTAGATATTAAAAAATTAAATTCAAAATCATGTTTAAAGGTTGAGTTTACAGAAAAACTTGAAATTGAAGACAAAATTTTTGAAAAGGGAGCAAAATTTTGTATTGAAAATACTTTGAAAAGGAGTAAACAGTTTTATTATAATTTATTTGACTCGGAAAATAGAGAGATTGTTATCAGATTGGATGAAAGTGAGTTTAAGAGATATTGTAAAATTAGTGATTACCAATGATCTATCCGAAATTGGAAACCAGAAAACTTTTAGGAATTATGCACGATTAAAGAAAGTTTTTCAGTGCAAACATATATACAATTAAGAAGTTATGTGTGAAATAAATAAATCACTAATCTTTCAGAAATAAAAATGAAATATTTTATTTAAAACACCAATTCTAAAGCTTATTTCTAACAACATTATATAGTGTGAAATTTGTAGTCGTTTTACAGCAGAAACAATTTGTGTACTTCCTGTTAAAGAACTATTCCATGTATACGAATTTGCTCCGAAAGCAGTTAACACAGCCGTTTGGCCAAAACAAATTAAACTATTACTTGAAACAATACTAATGTTTGGTAATTGATTAACTGTCACATTTGAAATTGCACTATTTGTGCAACCACTAATCGAAGTTCCAAAAACTGTGTAAGAACTATTTGTTGTTGGCGAAACTATTGACGTATTGCTAGAGTAAGTATATGTTGCTGCTCCACTTGGATTAATTGTAAATGATTGTCCCACACAAATTGATCCGCTGTTGACACTAATTGTTGGCATTGGTGCAACGGTAATATTACATAAGGCCGGTAAAGAATTAGTACAACCAAAAGTATTTGTACCGGTTATTGAATAAGTTGTATTTATTGTTGGCGAAACAATAGCATTACCTCCTGAGATTGTATAAGTGCTAGCACCTGAAGGTATTATTGTAAATGATTGTCCAGAACAAATTGTACCACTGTTTACATTTATCAATGGTAATGGTGCCACCGATAAATTACTTATCGCAGGTGACAAATTAATACATCCAAAACTATTTGTACCGGTGACTGAATAAGTTGTGCTTATTGTAGGAGAAACAATTGTGTTTCCTCCCGATATTGTATATGTATTAGCGCCTGAAGGCAATATTGTAAATGATTGCCCAGTACAAATAGAACCACTGTTCACGGTGATAGTTGGTGAAGGATTTACAGTTAATGTTACTTCGGTTCTGATAGTACTTGTTGCACATGTAAATGCTTCTACATAATAACTATAAGTGCCTGCACTCAATGTTGGCGTAACAAAAGTTGCTCCTGAGTTTAATACTATTGTTGATGATGGGCTCGAATACCAATTAAGTGTACCAGAACCTGTAGCCGTTAAAGTTGCAGTATTACTTTCACAAATAGTTTGATTTACATTTGGTGTTGTATTTATTGTATTTGCAGGCAAATTACAATCTAAAAATTTTACTAAAAATGCATCGTAAGTAGCTCCTCCAAAAACTGGTTGATACGCTCCTGCTGATTCAATCGATAAAGGAGAATTTGTAGTAGTATTGCCCGCTAAATAAATATTGTTTGAAGCATCAACGTAACAATTATAAGCAACTTCATAACCACTACCTCCATAATAAGTACCCCATTGTCTAACACCATTGCTATCAAACTTAGCTACGAAACCATCATTACCACCACCCGCATAAACTGTTTGATGACTACCAGGCGTTGCAATAGTTGTACCGGTGCTCAAATCTGTAACACCAGCCAAATAAACATTATTAGAAAGATCAGTTGTGCAAGAATATGCACCATCTATACCACCATCTCCATAATAAGTTGCCCACAACCTCACTCCGCTGGTATTAAATTTAGCAAGATAAGCGTCTGAACCCCCACCATTAATACTTTGATGGCTGCCAACCGTTGCAATTATCGTACCTGCCGATGTACTATTTGAACCTCCCGCTAAATACACATTGTTGTTTTGATCAACAGCACATGATTGAGCAGCATCAGATGTATTACCTCCGTAAAATGTACCCCATTGACGAACTCCATTCACATTGAATTTCACAAGAAAACTTTCATTCAATCCCCCACCGGAAATACTCTGATGACTTCCGGGTGTTGCAATTATTGTTCCAGAATACGAATTTGTTTCACCACACATGTAAACATTACCCAATGCATCAACGGCACTATTGTATGGATTCTCTGTACCACTTCCTCCATAATAAGTACCCCATTGCCTTATTCCATTATTATTAAATTTCACAATAAAAGCATCCATAGATGGATAGACACCTCCATTAATAGATTGATGACAACCAGGTGATGCAATAGAGGTTCCTGTTTGTGTATCTGTTGCTCCTACAAAATAAACATTCCCTAATTGGTCTACTGAACATTCTTGGATATTTTCACTACCATCTCCGCCATAATAAGTAGCCCATAAGCGAACTCCGTTTGCATCAAACTTCACTAAAAAATCGTCGTATCCTCCGCCACCGTGAACTGGTTGAAAGCTTCCGGGTGTAGCTACAACTGAACCTGTATTGGTAGTTGTTTCACCCACTAAAAAAACATTGCCAGCCTGATCAACTGCACAAGAGCCCCCATCTTCAACACCACTTCCTCCATAATAAGTACCCCACAACCTAACGCCTGCTGCATTAAACTTTACTAAAAAACAATCCAATCCAGTTCCAGAAGACTCATACGAGCCAACTGTTGCAATGGCTATACTATTGCTAGATTGTGAACTACCAGACAAATAAACATTACCATTATTATCTGTCATAGTTGAATAACTAAAATCCATACCATTACCCCCATAATAAGTACCCCACTGTCTCACGCAAACAGTAGGATCAATTATAAAAGACATTGATGGGTCAATATTATCAATATCAAAACTTATTATGTTATTTTTTATTTGCCACTTGGCATTTAATTGTTTTTCATTTTGTATCACTAAAGGACTTGGCTCTATGATTTCACCTAAAGGCGTTGTTATAACTAATTCGCCTTTTCTATTAATTGCTATTTTGCTTGCTCCTTTAACTTGTAATTGTATTTGTTTATAATCTGAGTTTGGCTGAACTATATAATCATATTTTAAATGTCCGGCTTTACTATAATAATGCAAATCAATTCCTGAATAAATATTTTTATAATTGATATCATTATAACTTTTTACATTGTGAACACCGTTAGGACATACTTCTGAATAATAATTAGTGTATCCCTCTAACGGATTATATTTCTCAATTGCAGCATTTTTGTTTGCATTTAACCAATTAATATCAATTCTATAAATCGTAGTTTTGTCAGGTAAACGGAACGATTTCTCGTTTTTTTTATGATGTTAAAAAGGATTTTCTTGCCAAGAATCTACTCTTGCTAATTGATAACTAATGCCATTATTTTTTAAATGAAAAACCAATTGATCATCAGTTCCTGAAAATAAAATATCAGGTCTTGGTTTGTAATTTTGATCGCTTACTTGTCCTTTATTTTCTGTAAAAGAAATTTTTTTACTTTCTTGGGAATTTGATCCATAAACTGATTCATTCGTTTTTCCAAAAACGAATGAAGTAATAAATAAAAAACTGAGAATGTAAGCGCTTTTCATTTGAATAGTTTATGTATTAAAAATAGTAATTTA
>JABDBZ010000035.1 GCA_013288385.1 Bacteroidota bacterium | reverse complement strand
ATGGAAAGGAGAGAAATTAGGAATTTTAGAAATGCGAAATCATTATGCAAATTATTTTAAAGGCATTCCAAATTTTAAAGAAACACGAACTTTGCTTGTAACAAAACCCACTTACGCAGAAATAAATGAAGTGTTGGATTTGGTTTTAGAGAAAAAAGAGTTTAGTGAAGTTTAATTATAAAGTAAAATAATTCATTAATGGTTGCCTAAGTACCGTTTTTAGGACAATTTTGACGTTTTTTATGGCTTTAATCCATATAAATTTAGTAAATTCGGGACTCTTTTTTAGAACACAATAATGAATAAGTACCCTGAATATAAACAACTCAATTTACCGCAAATAAGTAAAGACATTTTAAAGTTTTGGCAAGAAAACAAAACGTTTGAAAAATCTATTACAACACGTGAAGGTAAAACACCTTGGGTTTTTTATGGAGGTCCACCAAGTGCAAATGGTTTACCTGGAATTCATCATGTAATGGCGCGTGCTATAAAAGATATTTTTTGTCGCTTTAAAACATTACAAGGTTATCAGGTAAAACGTAAAGCCGGTTGGGATACACACGGTTTACCAATAGAACTTGGCGTAGAAAAAAGTTTAGGAATTACTAAAGAAGATATTGGAAATAAAAATTCTTCAAAATACATTTCAGTAGAAGATTACAACAAAGCCTGCCGCAAAGAAGTAATGAAATACACCGATAAGTGGGAAGAAGTTACTTCTCAAATGGGCTACTGGGTTGATATGAGCGACCCTTACATTACTTACGATAATAAATACATTGAAAGTGTTTGGTGGCTCTTACAAAATTTGTACAAGAAAAATTTATTATACAAAGGATATACAATTCAACCATATTCTCCCGCGGCAGGAACAGGACTAAGTTCACATGAATTAAATCAACCTGGATGCTATAGAGATGTGAAAGATAGGACAGCTGTAGTACAATTTAAAATAATTGCAGATTCCAAATTACAGATTCCAAATTTGCAATCTGACAATCTGAAATCTGAAATCTATTTTTTAGCTTGGACAACTACGCCTTGGACACTTCCATCAAACACGGCTTTAGCCGTTGGAAAAGATATTGATTATGTGATTGTAAATGGTTTCAATCCATTTTCAGGGAAACTACAAAATGTGATTTTAGCGAAAGAACTTGTACATAAATATTTCTCAGAAAAACATACTGATCTCAAATTTGAAGATTATAAAGTTGGAGATAAAAATATTCCGTTTAAAATTATTGCACATTGTAAAGGTTCTGATCTTGCTGGAATTAAATACGAACAATTATTGCCTTTTGTAAAACCAGAAGGTGATGCCTTTAAAGTTGTTTTAGGAGATTTTGTAACAACTACAGATGGTACAGGTATAGTTCACATTGCACCTAGCTTTGGAGCAGATGACTTTAAAGTTGCGAAACAAAATAATATTGCGTCATTAACTTTAGTTGATAAACGCGGGAAATTTTTACCCGAAGTAAAAGATGGAATATTTTTATACGGAGAAGAATATGTAAAAGAAGCTTACTTAACAGATGAAGAAAAGAAAATAGAATTTGAACATCAGAAAAAAATATTAGAAGCCAACCACAAAATAAAAGATCTAAAAGTTTATTTGAGTGTTGATGAACGCATTGTTTTAAAATTACAGGAAGAAGGCAAGCTCTTTAAAAAAGAAACCTACGAACATAGTTATCCGCATTGCTGGCGAACGGATAAACCTGTTTTATATTATCCATTAGATAGTTGGTTCGTTAAATCAACTGCGGCAAAAGACCGAATGATTGAATTGAACAAAACTATTAATTGGAAACCTGAATCAACCGGTACAGGCCGTTTTGGTAATTGGTTAGAAAATTTGAACGATTGGAATTTATCACGTTCACGTTTTTGGGGAATTCCAATTCCAATTTGGACAAGCGAAGACAAAACTGAACAAATTTGTATTGGCTCCGCTGAAGAATTGCAAAAAGAAATTACAAACGCAGTCGCAAAAGGTGTGCTTAAAGAAAATCAGTTGGCGAATTTCAAAGTCGGTAACATGAGTTCTGAAAATTACGACACTTTTGATCTTCACAAACCCTATGCTGATACAATTATTTTAGAAAAAAATGGTAAACAATTATTTCGCGAACCTGATTTAATTGATGTGTGGTTTGATAGCGGTGCTATGCCTTACGCACAAGTACATTATCCATTTGAGAATAAAGAATTAATTGATCAAAGAAAATATTTCCCGGCCGATTTTATTGCTGAAGGTGTGGATCAAACACGTGGTTGGTTTTTTACGCTGCATGCAATTGCTGTAATGAATTTTGATTCGGTTGCTTATAAAAATGTTGTTTCAAACGGTTTGGTATTAGATAAAAACGGAAACAAAATGAGTAAACGTTTGGGTAATGCTGTTGATCCGTTTATTACTTTAGAAAAATATGGTGCTGATGCAACTCGTTGGTACATGATTGCAAATGCAGCGCCTTGGGATAATTTAAAATTTAATGAAGAAGGAATTGTTGATGTGCAACGTCAGTTATTTGGAACGTTGTATAATACATATGGATTTTACTCTTTGTATGCGAACGTAGATAATTTTTTGATTGATGAAAAAAATTCTGTTCCTGTAAATGAACGTCAGGAATTAGATCGTTGGATCTTATCTAAATTAAATAATTTAATTAAAGATGTAACTGAGCAATACGAAAATTTTGAACCACATCGTGCTGCAAGAAGTATAGAAACATTTGTTGACGAACATTTTAGTAACTGGTTTATTCGTTTAAGTCGTCGTCGGTTTTGGAAAGGCGAAATGAGTACTGATAAAAAAGCAGCTTACGAAACATTACACGAATGCCTATTGGTTGTTTCCCAATTAATGAGCCCAATTGCACCTTTCTTTGGCGAATGGTTGTACCAAAATTTATCGATACCAGTTCGTGAGAATGCGATTAAAAATAAAACTGCTTTGCAATTTGAATCAATTCACTTAAGTGAATTTATAAAAGCAGATACAAAACTAATTAATACAGAATTAGAACAACGAATGGAATTAGCACAAAAAATTTCTTCGATGATTTTATCTATTCGCAAAAAAGAAAATTTACGTGTTCGTCAGCCTTTACAAAAAATTCAAATCCCAATTTTGGATAAAACTATTCAAACGCAAATTGATGCCGTTAAAGATTTAATATTAGCGGAAGTGAATGTAAAAGAAATTGAATTTGTTGACGAAAGTAAAACACAGATCGTAAAAAATTTAAAATTAAATTTTAAAACGCTTGGTAAAAAATGCGGAACAAATATGAAAGCCGTGCAGGCTTTTGCTTTAGAAAACGGCGCAAAAATTATTCATGAAATTGAACTCACAGGTAAATATATTCTCAATATATCAGGAACTGAGATCGTTTTAGAAACTGAAGATGTAGAGATCATTCCGGTTGATATTCCGGGTTGGAAAGTAGCTAATAGTGGTGCCATAACGGTTGCCTTAGATATCACTATTTCAACCGAATTAAAGCAAGAAGGATTGGCTCGTGAGATCGTCAATAGGATCCAAAATATCAGGAAAGACAAGGGTTTCGACGTGACCGATAAGATTTTAGTGAGAATACAGCAAAATAACAATTTAGATTCAGCAATTAAGAATAATTTAAGTTATATTTGTTCTGAAACGCTTACAGGCGATTTACAATTAGTGGATGCTAAGTCCATTGTGAATGCCAGTTTGGTTGAGGTTGATGAAACAATTTCAACATTAATATCAATAGAAAAATTAAATTAAATAGCTCTTTAAATTAGTATGGCAAAAAAAGATAATAAGAAAGGAAAAGCAACAAAGCCAGCAGCAAAAAAAGCCGCTAAACCCGTTGCAAAGAAACAAGCTAAACCAGCCAAAAAGGCGGCTAAACCTGTTGCGAAAAAAGTAGAAAAGAAAGCTGCACCAAAACCGGTGAAACCTGTTGCGAAGAAAGTTGCAAAACCTGTTGCAAAAAAACCAGCTCCTAAAGCGGTTATTAAAACAAGTGGAAAAGTAGTAAAGCCCAGTGCTAAAAAAGAAATTGCAAAAAAACCGGTTGGAAAACCAATTGATGCCATAAAGAAAAAAGGAAAACCAGAGCCTAAGTCAAAAAAAGGTGGTAAAAAAGGAAAAGGTGGAGATGATGATGGTTCGGAAGATGAAGATGATGTTGACGTAAAAGATGATTACGAAAAAACAGATGATGAAGACGTGTTGGTTGGAGAATTAGATGAAGCCGGTTTAGTTGACCTGGAAGTTGGAGAAGTACCTGAAATAGAAGAAGACGATGAGGAAGAACCAATTAAACGTGGTAGAGGTCGCCGTAAAAAGAACGAAGGTAAATCAAGTGGAGGAAGTATGGAAGCATACATTCGTAACCGTCCTTTACAAGTAGATCTTTCTAAACCATTGATTAAAAAAACAAGTGAAAAAGCACCTAAGCCTTTTGTAAATACAAAAGATAATCGCTCTCGTTATACTGATAAAGAATTAGCTGAGTTCAAAGAATTAATTCTTGAAAAATTAAAAGAAGCA
Organism: Bacteroidota bacterium; assembly: GCA_013288385.1. Taxonomy (GTDB): domain Bacteria; phylum Bacteroidota; class Bacteroidia; order B-17B0; family Aurantibacillaceae; genus Aurantibacillus. Next base: position 19,374 of record JABDBZ010000035.1, on the reverse strand, counting down.
CAAACCGATTATGATTTGCTTAAACAAACATTAAGCAATGAAGATAATCATGGCACTGATGATACGTCGCCAACATTTAAATTATTGGAAGATGGAAGTGATGTAATGAGTAAAGAAGAAACGGCACAACTTGCTTCACGTCAGGAAAAATATATCATCAACTTAAAAAATGCTTTAGTGCGCATCGAAAATAAAAGCTACGGCATTTGCCGCGTTTCAGGAAAATTGATTCCTAAAGAACGTCTACGCAGTGTGCCTCACGCTACATTGAGTATTGATGCCAAGTTAAATCAAAGTTCTTAATTCTTAATTTTATTAATTAAAGGTTATTTTTGCAAAGCGAAATAACCTTTTTTATTTATGTTTAAGTCGTACCGAATACCCATCATAACTTTATTCCTCGTTCTGTTCATAGATCAGTTCATCAAAATTTATATTAAGTTGAATTATCCTTTGGGAGAAGTTGGACGTTTAGGTAATTGGTGCATCATTCATTTTACCGAAAACCCGGGAATGGCATTTGGTATGGAATTCGGGGGTAACTACGGTAAATTGGTATTGAGTGTCTTTCGCATTTTAGCGAGCATTGGTGGTTTTTTATATATCCGTCACATTGTTAAACTTAAAGAACATCCTTTGTTTATTTTTTGTGTTTCGTTGATTCTCGCCGGCGCAATTGGAAATATTTTCGACAGTATTTTTTATGGAAGTATTTTTACCGAGAGTGATGAATTTACAAAAGCTACATTGGTTGCGCCCGGACATGGTTACTCAGGTTTTTTGCACGGCCATGTAGTGGACATGTTTTACTTTCCGATCTACAATGGCCATTTCCCAAACTGGGTGCCATTTTGGGGAGGAGAAGATTTTCAGTTTTTTAGGCCGATTTTTAACTTTGCCGATTTCTCTATTTCAATTGGTGTTGGATTATTGATTTTGTTTCAGAAAAAATTCAATAAAAAATCAGTTACAGAAAATATTTCAGAGACTCCACAACAAGAAGAAAATAATATTGTCAATTAAATTATCCTAAGAAACATGTCGAAGGAAGCCATCTTACTTATTAATCTCGGAACACCTGATAATCCTTCGCCCGGTAAAGTTGGTAAATATTTAACGCAATTTTTAAATGACAGACGCGTGATTGACATCAATCCAATTGCTCGATTTTTTTTAGTGAATTTTATAATTGTCCCTTTTCGCAGTTTTAGAGCTTCTAAATTATATAAAGTTATTTGGACAAAAGAAGGTTCTCCACTTTTACTACATAGTATTGATCTTAAAAATAAATTGCAAAAAATAGTTGCCGAAAATATTCATGTTGAATTAGCTATGCGTTATAATAAACCAAGCATTAAAACAGCATTGGAAAATATTAGAAAACAAAGACCTGATAAAATTCATATCCTTCCACTTTATCCTCAAAATGCATCGTCTAGTACTGGAAGTTCACTTGAAAATGTTTTAGATACAATTAAAAGTTGGGAAGTAATTCCAAGCTTAAATGTAGTTAGTAAATTTTATGATCATCCCAAATTTATTGATGCATTAGTAAGCGAAGCAAAAAATTATAATGTGAATGATTACGACCATATTATTTTTAGTTATCATGGTTTGCCAGAAAGACAAATTTTAAAAGCCTCTAAACACTACGGCAACAGTACTTGCCAAATTGGTAATTGTTGCAATAAAATAACAGAAAATAATCGTTATTGTTATCGTGCCAATTGTATGGAGACAACAAGGCAATTAGTAAAAGCATTAAATATTCAAGAAGGGAAATATCTTTCTTCTTTTCAAAGTAGACTCAATAATAAATGGTTGAAACCATACAGTGATAAAGTAATTGCAGAACTTGCGCAAAAAGGCGCAAAAAAAATTCTTGTTTTCTCTCCCGCTTTTGTTGCCGATTGTTTAGAAACAGTTTACGAAATAAGTGAAGAGTACCAGAAAATTTTCAAAGAAAATGGTGGCGAAAATGTAATCCTTGTAAAAAGTTTAAATAGCAGTGATGTTTGGGTGAATGCTGTGAAGGAAATTGTTTTGGGTAGATAATGTGTCATCCTGAGCGGAGTCGAAGGATAGACATTAAGTAAATTGTATGTGTTTAAAAAGGTACGTTTGAAAATCATTTCATGTTAAAGACAATTAAACATCAATATATTGAGTTAAAGTGGTTAACTCCAAATGATATTGGCAAACCAAAAACTCTTGTTTTAGGTTCATTTAATCCATTCCAAGAAACTCAAACATCAGTTGACTATTTTTACGGTAGAACTACTAATCATTTTTGGAAAACAATTGCTAGACTCATACAAAAAGATGAAGACTATTTTTTGATGATAATGAAGGATTAATTCGGAAAAAGGAAATAATGAATAATAGATTTTGTTGCCTTGATGTGATTAATTCAATTAACATTTCCTCTACAAAAACAACAAACTCTATAAATAAGGTTATTCATACGATGGGTTATAATAGAATAAACAATAACTCTATAAATCCAAAAGAGAAAAAATTAAAGGAACTCGGTTTCTATGACTTTATTACTGCTGTAATTAATATTTGTAAAGAAAGAAAAAAAACTTTTGTATTTGAATCTTATAGTCCAAGTGCATACGCTGTAAGGAACGGAAAACAAAAATATCAGATTTAGAGGTTTGGCTCAAAGATAATCTAAAGCTTTAAAACAACACATTCTACGCCAATACTTCGACTCCGCTCAGTATGACATCGTCTATATTATCGAGAAACTTCCTTAATCATGTTCTCTTGTCTTCTTGACTCTCTTTTATAGAGTCAGTTCTTTGCCCTGATAAAAATCAAGCACTTTTACTCTTAGGATATATTCGTATTTACTTTGCAATAAATTACTTTGTGCAGTTATCAAACGGTTTTTTGCTGAATTGTAATCAAAAGTATTAATAGCTCCCACATTAAATTTTTGCTCTGCGAATTGAAAACTTAGTTGAGATGCTTCAACATTTTTTTTATTTGCCATGTATTTACTCAACGCTGCTTTCGCATTTACATAAGCTTGTGCAATGTTTTTATATAAATTTTGTTTAGCGAGATCTTGACTAAATTTGGCATTCACTAAACTTAATTTGGCATTTTTTACACCGGTTTGCGTTTGCAAACCATTAAATATAGGAACAGTAATAGTAAATCCAACGCTCTTATTTACATTGTCTCTGAACTGATCGGCAAAAGGTTTTTTAGAAGTAACTACTTCGGTTTTTGGTTGATAAATAGTTTCGCCCGATTGCGTAACGTAAGGAGCTTGTTCATAACCTACAACATTAACCGCATCAATGTTTTTATCTAATCCGGATGTACCAGTACCTAAAGAACCATTCATGCTAATAGTGGGACTTCTTTTTCCTCGTGCGGTAGCTAATGCTTTTTCCGAACTCATTAAAGCGTATTCACTCGATTTTATACTTGGTTGGTTTTTTAATGCTGTTTCGTAAATGCTTTGCACACTTGTATTCAAAATAGGTTGTTCTTCTATATCAATGTTTGGTTTTACAATATTAAAACTATTTACAGTGTCTAAATTCATCAACTGCGTTAAATTCAATAATGCAATTTGATAATTGTTTTCGGCGGTAGTCAAATTTACTTGCTCTGTTGCTAATTGCGCTTCTATATCATATTGCGAACTCTTTGAAAGCGATCCTGCATCAACTAATTTCTGCGTGCGCTCTAATTGCTCTTTTGTAATATTAAATTGATTTTTAGCAATACCCGTTAATTCGCTGGTAAAAATTACATTCAAATATAAATTCACCAGATTTAACGTAAGGTCATTTTTTTGTTGTTTTACATTTTCCGCAGTACTTAAATAATTATATTCATTTGCTTTAATATTATTGTATTGACTCAACCCGCTAAATAAAACAACATTACTACTTACATAGAAATTTTGCGATAAAACCTCTGTATTCGCAAACGTATTAGTAAACCTATCGATAGTTTTACCGAAATTGTATGTATGTGCGGCTCCCAAATTTAAAGTTGGTAAAACGCCTGCCTTTGATTGTGTTAAATTATTTTTATTGATCTCGGTATTAATTTGTGCCTGCCTTAACTGAATATTATGTTTTATAGCATAGTCAATACATGTTTTCAAATCCCAGTTATTTTGGGCATTTAGAAAGCCAATCAAACAAAAAAATACAATGACTTTTTTTAACATTTGAGTCTAAATTAGAAAAGAATATTTTGCAAAGTATAAAAAATACATGAATGGCGAACCGGTTACATAGAAGCGCATTCTTCTACTTAGAAACAAGTTCGCTACGTAAAATACTTTCAAAAAGAAATTTACCATCGCTGTTAAACAACTCTGCGTCTGAAGCTCTTTCAGGATGAGGCATCATGCCAAATACATTTTTAGTTACATTACAAACACCGGCAATGTTTTCAATGGCGCCATTTGGGTTTGATTCTTCCGTTATATTTCCACTTTCATCACAGTAGCGAAAAAGGATCTGACCATTAGCAGTCATTTTCTTTAAGCTTTCGCTCTCAATAAAATATTTTCCTTCTCCATGGGCGATCGGGATTTTTAACGCTTTTTCTTTTGGAACTGCATTAGTTACTGCTGTATCAGTATTTGCAGCTTTTATAAAAACATTTTTACAAATAAATTTACGTGTATTGTTATGTAATAAAGCTCCGGGTAACAAACCACTTTCACAAAGAATTTGAAACCCATTACACACACCAAAAACAAATCCACCTTTGTTAGCATGCTCCATCACACTTTGCATAATTGGTGAGAAACGTGCAATGGCACCGCTCCTTAAATAATCTCCATATGAAAATCCACCTGGTAAAATAATATGTGTGCAACCTTCAAGATCAGTATTTTTATGCCAAAGCTTTACGGTTTCCTTTTTAAAAATTTCTTTCAGAACATAAACCATGTCCTCATCGCAATTTGATCCCGGAAAAACAACTACTCCAAATTTCATTTTCGTAAATTTTAAAAATCAAAATTAAGCTTTATCCGCTTGCGTTCAAAGTCGTTTATGAACATAAATTAAACTTTTTGAAAGCGCTTTTGAGGTTTTTAATTCCATTTTATAATAGCTATCTTTACGTTTTACAGTTATGGTTGAAATTATTGAAAAAGTAAGCAGAGAGGCCTTGTTAGACGAGTTGAATAAGGACAGGTATGTGCGCAAAACCAATAATGGCAACAACGAAATTTACATTATCAATCATCTCAACTCACCAAATGTTATGAGTGAGATTGGTAGACTTCGCGAACTAACTTTTCGTTATGCAGGTGGTGGAACAGGGAAAGAAATAGATATTGATGAGTTTGATATCAGTTCTCACCCTTATCAACAATTATTAGTTTGGAATCCTACAGACAAAGAAATTGTTGGGGCTTATCGTTATATATTATGTAAAGATGCCGAATACATAAACGGAAGAGTGCATTTAGCAACAACTGAGTTATTTGATTTTCACGAATTATTTTATAAAAAATATCTTCCGTATACAATTGAATTAGGACGTAGTTTTATACAACCTCAATACCAACCAAGTGAACAATTTAGAAAAGGGATTTTTAGTTTAGATAATTTATGGGATGGTTTAGGCGCTATTGTTATAGATAATCCTTCTCAAAAACACTTTTATGGAAAGGTTACTATGTATACGGATTTTAATATACAAGCGCGGGATTACATTCTTAGTTTTATAAAGCATTATTTTCCGGATTCTGAAAATTTAGTAACTCCAATTCATAGTGTAAATATTAAAACAAATATTGATGCTTTTCTAAATGAGTTAAAAGGATTGTCTTACAAAGAAGGACATGTTGTACTCAATAAAAATGTAAGGGCATTGGGCGAAAATATCCCTCCATTGGTAAACGCGTATATGAATTTGAGTCCCACTATGAAAAGCTTTGGCACTGCCATTAATCCAACCTTTGGGGGTGTTGAAGAAACAGGCATACTAGTTACGATAGCAGACATATATGAAAGTAAAAAAGAACGTCATTTGAATACATATATACAGGAAAAGGAATCTCGGAAATGATTATTAAAACAGCAAAATTTTTAAAGAGTTCGTCCAAATTAAGTGAATGTGTGAAATCACATTTGCCGGAATTTGCTTTTATTGGACGAAGTAATGTTGGAAAATCTTCTTTAATAAATATGTTGTGCAACAATTATAAACTGGCGAAAATTTCTGCTTCGCCAGGTAAAACAAAACTTATTAATCATTTTGTGATTAATGATAATTGGTATCTGGTAGATCTTCCCGGCTATGGTTATGCTAAAACATCTAAAGTTCAGAAAATAGAATTTGAAAAAATAATTATTGAATATTGCAGCAAACGCGATAATTTAGTTTGCTTGTTTGTATTAATTGATAGTCGCTTACCATTGCAACAAATAGATGCAGAATTTTTACAATGGTGCGGAGAAAAAGAAATTCCGTTCAGTATTGTTTATACAAAAGCAGACAAAAATTCTAAAAACGAATTAAGAAAAAATATCGCTAAAATAGAAGAGAAACTATTATTAGTCTTTAGTGAACTGCCTAATAGTTTTATCACTTCGTCAGAAAAAAATATTGGAAAAGACGAACTTCTTAATTTTATAGGAGGTTACATTCAATGAAAAGTGATTGGCAATTACTTCAAATTAAATTGAAAGAACGTTTTGGAGAAGAGTTGGATGTAGATGCAATTATTTTTCTGATAGGCCTACAAGAATTAGCTAAACCACATCAGAAATATAAGAAAGATGAAAAGTTAGCAATCATGCATGTTGCTATTTGCACTTTATTAGAACCTTATAAATTTTATACTTATGAAGGTAAAGATGCCGATGGATGGCCGCATTGGAAGCTCAATGAAGAATTGCCGCATTTGGATGCGAAACAACAAAACCGTTTAATTGTTGATGCGATTATTGATTACTTCAAGCGCGAAGAATTCATTTGAGCTATTTTGCTAAATAAACTATCCTGATAATTGTCTTTAAATTTCTTAATACTAAATCTAAAGTCATCAATATAGATCTTTGAAGTGCTATCCGGATTCCAAACAAAAAAAGATACATTTGAACTATCACACTTCATGGTTACAGTTTGAACCATGTTTATATAACCCCAGCCTTTATTATCACGAAAATTAATAAAACTGTTTGGAATGTAAAAATTCGAGAGCTTTTTGTTTTTGCATTCTCCGGCCAAAACAAATTGCGCACCACTTCCTTTTTCCCATGCAGATATTTCTATTAAATCGCCATACTCTAAATTCTTAAATTTATAAATCAAACTATAAGGAGATTTTATGGAAAGAACAATAGAATGTTTTCCTGTTCTTGCAACAGAATCTGTTTGACTGGAAGCACCTTCGAGTTCAATTTTTTCATTTGTAGTTTTAAAATTCTTTTTTTCATTCAACTCTTCACCACCACAATAAAATTCTGTTTTCTTATCATATGATTCTACAAAAAAACGATTATAAATTGTTTTGGCAGAATATCGATTTATATAACATACAAAAATCATTACGATGATATTAGGAATCAATTTAACCTTGAATATCGAATTTGAAAACACAAGAAATAAAAGCGGGAGAATCGGGATCAAATATCTGCCTTGTAAAAGATCTACAATGCCTTCTCCAACACAATCCCAAGTGAGATGTTGAGATAAGAGCAAAAAAATAAAAGCCGCTAAACCAGCAATAATGAAAATAATTTTGTATAAAAAATGTGTCACTTTTTCATTGTATTCTGTGATCGCAACTAATCCAATAACAGTATAAGAATAATAAATCAATTCCTTTGGAAGGAGTATGTCCATATTACCAAATAAACCAATGTAACCGTTGAGATAAGAAAAAGGATGTTGTAAAATGCTTTTATAGATCACATCTATAAAATACATTTTATTATTTAAAATCAATTCTTTTTGAAGATAGTAGTTCGCGCAATTCGATAAACATATTCCGTTTCTATAAACCTCATTATAATTTGCGTATGGCGTATAATAGGTTAAAATAAGATTCGACCAATAGTAGGTGATCAAAAATGCTGATACAAACAAAATCAATAAACTGAAAATATAATAAGGTAGAGACTTAAATTGCTTTGGTGGAATAACAAACAAAAGTAAAACGAGACCAATATACACAACTTTCGCAAAAGCCAATATGGTTATCATTCCCAGGAGCAATAAAATATTTCCATAATTTATTTTTTTTTCTTGCTGAGACAATTTAAGTACGTACGAAATAAATAAAAGCGAAATGATATTTGTAACCGTATCAGCGCTAAAAGAATTCATGATATACATATTCATGGGCAATAGAATCAGAAGAGTCACAAGCCATTTGCCATATGGAATCATTTTTATGACAAAGAACATCGCAAATAACCAACAAATAAAGATCAGGTTTCTTCCACCATAGTATAAACTGGCAACCGGACAATCAAATTTCTTGAGTACATAAATTGCTAATGCTTGTGGGAAATAAGAAACAGGAGAATATATTGCAGTATTTGGAAAATCATAAAAAATAGTATCGCTATTGCTATATTTTATTTTGAAAGAATCATACAATTCTTTTTGTGTTAAGGTGTATTTTAAATTGGTTGCTGCATTTCCATAAGGTAAAACAAATTCGCGAACGCTTGCTGGTACAACTCCGCCAAGACGATTATCTTGTTTTACAGGCAAAAATTGTCCTTCCGAAATTTGTAAAGCTTTGTAAAAATGATTGAATTCATCAGGAACCTGCAAGGGTGGTGTTAATTTATCTAGTTTCCAATGGAAATAAAGAGCGGCAAGTAAAAAAAAGTAATGAGGTTTTATTTTTAAAAGCAATTGCACTTAATAAACCTTTTATTAAAAGCGTTTGTTCGTATTAAACCGTTTGGTTGGTTTGTCTATAACAGTTAAAATAGATTTTACTTTGTTCTCATCTGTTAATAATTCAATTGCTTTTGCGATTTCATTATCGCTTCTTAAAGCATATTCAATTCTTCCGGTTTGAAAATAATATCTTCCTACTATTTCTTCTTCTAAATAGTGTTTTATTGACTCTTTATATTTAGATAGATCTGCTTTTTTGTTTTCAGCAAACCTGTTACTCAACGCCTCAAATTCGGTTTTAATATTATCGTAATATTTTTCATCTATTGCTTGTTTTTTCAAATCTTCAAATTCAATCTCACTTTTTGTTTTATAAGCAAAATCTTTTCCTTTAATGCTTTCTAAAAAATCCTGATAGTCTTCGTCTTTTAATTTAAAATCTTTTACCGAACCAATGTCTTTGTGATTCATGCAATATTTTGTTGCATAATTGAAAACATAATATTTATTTACCAATGCCAAAACAACCAGACCATATTTTTCGTGTTCTGTTTTAATATCAGGCATAACACCTGCTCCATCATAAACTATTCTTCCATCTCTCGTTTTAAATGCAGTAATTAAACTATCAGGCACTTTTTCAACCCTTCCTTCTTCGTCTTTATTTCTATAATCTAACGCTTGTACGCATCTTCCACTTGGAATATAATATTTCGCAACCGTTATTTTTACTTTGGCATTATAAATTAAATCTTTTGTTTGTTGTACCAAACCTTTACCATAAGTACGCTGACCTAAAATTACTGCGCGATCAAGATCTTGTAATGCGCCTGAAACAATTTCTGATGCAGAAGCAGAATATTCATCAACCAAAACGATTAACGGAATTTGTGTATCAATTGGATTATTAACTGATAAATATGTTTTATCCCACTCAGCTACTTTCCCTTTTGTAAATACAACCTCTACTCCTTTTTCAACAAACAAATTAACAATGTTAACAGCCTCATGTAATAATCCACCGGGGTTTCCTCTTAAGTCAAGTATTAAATTTTTACACCCTTTTCCTTTTAAACTAACTAATGCCTCTTTTACTTCGTTACTACAATTTTCGGTGAAAGCATTTAGTTTAATATAACCAGTTTGATTGTTAGATAATATTCCTGAATACGGAACGCTCTTAGTTTTAATTTCTTCCCTTACCAAATTTAATTCAACTGGGTTTGTTTGCCCAACTTTTAAAACTTTTAATTTTACAGATGTACCTGCCTGTCCTTTTAAAAGATTAGTAATTTCATCACTCCGCTTTCCTACAACATTATTTCCATTTACACCTATAACCTGATCGCCTGCTCTTAAACCAACTTTAAACGCCGTAAAGCCTTCATAGGGATCAGCAATAATTATTTTTCCATCAATATCATTTACAATTGCTCCTATCCCGCCATATTCACCGGTCATCATAAAACGATAATCTTCTATTTCATTTTCCGGATAATAAATGGTGTATGGGTCTAATGAACCTAACATCGCATCGATCCCGGTTTTCATCAATTGTCCTGGTTTTGTATCATCCACATAAGCTACATTCAATTCGCGATACAACGAATTAAAAATGTCCAAGTTCTTACTGATCTCGAAATAATCTTGCGTAAAAGAAATACCTGCAATACCAACAAACACTACAATAAGTGCAATAAGAATTTTTTTATATGTCAATTTCAAATTCATTCTCCTAAAAAAACTCTACTAATTTAGTCAATAATTTGATTGTGCGGCGGGGATTTTAATTTATTAACGCTTTGATTTAAAAGAGTCAGTATTGCCTTATCAATCATATTAAAATCTTCTATTTGGTTATGAATAAAAATAAACGCGCAATTTATTTTTACACCTTTATCGTTGAGTTTATTGTATAATGAGTTCTTATTTAAACGATAGGCTTCTCTCATCCGTCTTTTCAATAAATTACGATCGGGCGAACGTTTAAATTTTTTTTTTGGAACTACAAACATCGCTTTACAAGGATATAATTGAGATGTTAATGCAGTTTTGAATATCAACTTTACAGGCATTTGGGTTAATGACAACCCTTTTGCAAATAGCAGATCAATTGCTTTTTTACCATATAATCGCTCTTGCTTATTAAAAGTATTTTTCAACAATTGATTTTTAATGTAAATATACGTTTATGTTATTTGTTTAGATATAATTTTCTATTTTTATAAAAATAATATTTTAATAGTATGGGAAAAGGTGATAAAAAAACTAAAAAAGGTAAAAGACACATTGGTTCTACCGGTGTAAAAAGACCAAAGAAAAAGAAAGTAGTAAAAAAAGCTGCGCCTAAAAAGGCCGCTGCGCCTAAAAAAGCAGCCGCTAAAAAAAGTGCTAAAAAATAATTTCTTTTAGCAATAAAAAAGTCCCGCCATATTTAGCGGGACTTTTTTATTTACATTTTCTTTAATCACTCTGGCTTTTCTATTTCAAATCCTTTTTTCTTCCAATCATCAAATCCTTTACTCAAGTTAACAACCTCTTTAAATCCTTCTTTGGTCATCAGATCTCTACAGTCTCCACTTCTTCCACCTCCGGCACAATATATCAAATATGTTTTTTTCTTATCCAGTTTCTTAGTTTGATCTTCTGCATCCTTTGCTAAAAAATCTATCTCAATAGCACCTTTAATTTTTCCTTTAGTTTTAATTTCTTCCGGAGTTCTAAGATCAATTAATATATCCTTTTTCTCATCAATTAATTTTTTAAAGGTAGTGGCATCTACATCCTTTGCTGTTTGGGCATTTGCAACCAAACAGAATATCACAAATAAAAAGGCAATGTGTGTTTTCATTTTATTTTTTCCTTAACTTACACATATAAAAACCGTCAAACCCTTCACTTGGAAAAATAGTTTTTTCTTCTACAAAATCAAAGCTGCTGTTTTTTTCCAAAAATGAATTTACCTGTTCTTTATTTTCTGAAGGTAGAATACTACATGTGCTGTATACCATATGTCCACCTGATTTTACCATTACTGAATAATCAGAAAGTATTTGCTGTTGTAACTGTTTTGTTTTTTCAAATACCTCAGTATTAAACTTCCATTTAGTATCGGGGTTTCTTTTTAAAACACCAATACCACTGCATGGCACATCTAATAAAACAACATCTGCCTTTTCTTTGAGCTGTGATATCGTTTGTGCGTTTTCAATTAATTTGGTTTCTACATTATGAACCCCTGCGCGTTTAGCACGCTTAATTAATTCATCTAATTTCCATTGCCCAATATCTAAACTTAATACGCGTCCTTTATTTTGCATTAATGCCGCTAAATGCAAACTTTTTCCGCCTGCACCGGCACATGCATCAATTACAAATTGTTTTGGTTCTACTCCGGCAAACAATCCTATTTGTTGCGAACCACAATCCTGAATCTCAAACAAACCCTCTTTAAAATTTATATTACTGAAAACATTTGCTCTTTTTTTAAGGATCAATGCATTTTCAACAGAAGCAATTTCTTCTGTCTCCATTCCATCTTTCAATAATTTTTCTTTGAGTGTTTTTAAATTCGTTTTAAGCGTATTAACTCTTAAAACAACTTCTGCAGTTTTATTCATGGCTTCCGCTTCACGTTGCCAAATATCTTTTCCTAATTCTTTTTCGCATACCTCAACCATGCTATCAGAATAGGATTGAAATAAATTGAAATTTGTTTTTACATTTTCATACTCTTGTAAAATAAGTTCTTTGTTCACATGTTTAAACTCCGGCCAATCGGGCAAATCAATCCCTTTTAAAACCAGATACACTGCGGTAATAAACCAAAAATTATTTGTTGACTGTGCGAGATGACTTAGAAGTTTGTAATACCTCACAATATCATAAACCGATTCTGCAACAAACCTACGATCGCGCGAGCCCCACTGTTTGTTTTGTTTAAAGAGTTTTTCTAAAACTTTATCTGAGTATCGGTTTTCTTTGAAGATAAGCACTAAAGAACCGGCAATGCCATTCAATACTACTTTATGAAGCTTTACCGCTTCGGTTTGTTGACTAAGTAACACAGGCTTTAATTAATAACTTGTACAAAGCCTTTGAGTGATCGTTTCTTCACGCCTTTTACATGCAATTCATAAACGTCGCAAATATAAAAGCAAGTACCATCACTCACTTTCTGACCGCTTATTTTACTCACACCGTTCCATTTAAAATATGGATCTTTTGTTTGATAAACCAAATCTCCCCATCTGTCATAAACATATAAATCAATTTCTTTTATTTGACGAACTCTTATGGCTTTGAAAAAATCATTTGCCCCATCGCCATTAATTGTAATAATATTTGGCAGATCAAATTCAGGGCAATTATCAATGCAATTGTCTTCGCTTTTAGCTCCTACATTACCACTGGAGTCAACCGCCGATACAGCAAAACATCCTGCTATCTGTGGCAAATTATCAAATTGAAATACTGTGGCTCCCGCTCCATGCAATGTGTCAATTAAAATATAGTCTGCATCAACTGTTTCTTTTTTATATAAATAATATTTCACCACATCATTGGCACAAGTAGTAGTCAGATTATTCCACGCTAAACCAACAAAACCTGTTATGCAATCTGATGTGATAGATACGCTTGGAGCGCAAGGTGGTGTAATGTCTATTGCTGTACCGCAGGCTTCTTCTGATTTATTGCGTAATGAATCTTCGATTGATGGGTCGGAATATTTTCCTTCGCTTAAAACATAATAACAATAGGTATGGCGATTAGCTACATTGATGGAGTCGGTATAAAAAGTTGAATTGGTTGTTGCAATACTGGTATATGTTGTTTGCGTAGGGTCTTTTCTAAACACAGTGTATTTATAATTACTCCAAGGGGTTTGTGAGGTCCAACTTAATTTTACTTTTCTTTCGCCACCGGTTGCTGTTAAAAAAACTGATGTTGCTTGTTGTGAACTGCCAACTGTATTTGTGCCTGCAACTAATTCTACTCTGTATTCAATTCCTTCATCAACTGTATTAATATTGGTATGCGTGAAAATTGTATCTGGGCCTAACAAATAAAATTGATTTTGTGTTACAGTATAAATTGTACTGTAAGTGCTTGCTGAAAGTGGTTTGTATTTTAAATTATAAGTGTATGGTCCGCCATTTACTAGTGTATCTAAATTACCAACATTGGTTAATGGTTTTGTCCATCTCACATAAACACTTCCTGTAGTAGTTGATGTAGAAAGTACATCTACATTTAATACTATTGGTACATCTCTTTTTAGTTTGGTGCACACAGATGAGCTTGCAAAGCTTGTTGAGCCATCATTATAAATTGCTACTACCAAGTAACTATAGTTTTGTCCAACGACTAAACCTTGTCCGTTATTATTATCTGTAAATACCGAAACGTTTGCCGTTGTTGTTCCTGTTAACACAAAGCCTGCCGGTGCACCTGATTCGCATGGTGTAGATATCACAGGACTACAATCGCCTTTGCGATAAATTTCGTATTTCACAATTGGATTGGCTGCCGTATAACAATTGCTCAATGTCCAATTAACTTGTATGTTTGAGCCTACTGGGGTTGCCGAAACACCGGTAACTGCTGGTGGTACTACCCGAATATTAAATGTTTTAAATGTAACTAGCTTAACGGGTGTCTGCTGATCTTCTGCCTTTAATGTAATTTGGTATGGTTGCAAACGTATTAATGCACACGTTGTTTGCCAGTTAAAAGTAGATGTGTAGGCAACGATGCTAAATGTGTTTGTTAGAGTGGCTAATGGTGAGAGGGATGTGAAAGGTCCACCAAAACCATACAAGGCTACAAAGTTACCTGCATTAGGATCCGTAACGGTTAATACTTGGTTGATGCTCCCGCCAGCAACCACACAGGTATCGTTGGGCACAGTGACATCGGGTGGTAAGTTGCCCGCGCAATTACTTACCTTAACTTGCATGTCTCTTAATACATAACCAATTAATGAATACACTCCGGCTGTGTTTTTACGCCACTCTTTTACTATAAATGCTAGGTTCCATTCTCCATCAAAGTTAGGTGAACACCAAGTAATTGTTCCATGTGTATCAATATTGTATGTTACGCCTGGATCTATGCTTGGATAAAAGTACCCTGGAATTGGTGCTCCAATATTTCCATTTCCATCAATACCTCTTGAATAAGTGAGTTCATAACTTAAACTATCTCCATCAATATCAAAAGCGCCGGGATTATGATAAAAACAAATACCAAAGCATGCCTGATCAAGTGGCAAAGTAGTAAAATCAGGTGAAGTATTAGCGCCTGTAAAATTATTGATTACTAAATATGACTCTAAATAAAATGGTTGATTAACAGAGCCTGGTACATTATGAACATAAGCATTTCTATTAGGATCATACATATAGATTGTATAAATACCAGCATTTGAATATTGATGTGTACATGTGTACGTATTTACACGAGTATCCTGACTGATATCAACACCATCATGCGTATAACTACAATCACCATTGAAAACTGTTTGAAGGCCGTTATTCCGAAGAACTATTGAGCTATCGCCATCACCAAAATAAAGTGTAAGCTTACATCTGTCGGCATTACCACCAGCGCCATTAATTTCAGTATATGTATTTATTTGAAAGGAATACCAATATACCGGTACTACTATACCACTTACCGTAGCAGTAAAAGGCGCTATACGTTTATATAATATTTCACCGGCTTTGTTGTGAGTCGCTTTTGTAAATAAAGTACAGAAAATAAATATGACAAGGAGAACTCTTTTCATTGAAACCTAATACCATTTTAAAATTAGCTCATTTAACCAAAAGCCCCAAATTTATTGTATTAAAACACGTTAAATTGCTGTAAATTATTTGGGTCCTATAAATCAACATTCAAATCAATGGTTTCATCTAAATATTCTTATATGATACTTTTTTGTAGTAATTTTACCTGTCTTTTTAAACTCAATTAATGAGCACTCATCATAATGGTCAGTTAAGTAAAGTAACAGCTGCTGGCCTTATTGTTACCCTAGGCATCATTTACGGCGATATTGGAACTTCTCCACTTTACGTAATGAGTGCCATTGTTGGGAAAGATGTTATTAATGCTGATAGTGTAAGAGGCGCTATTTCTTGTATTTTTTGGACACTCACATTACAAACTACTCTTAAGTATGTTATTTTAACGCTTCGAGCCGATAATAAAGGTGAGGGTGGTATTTTTTCTTTATACACTTTAGTAAAGCGTACTAAATTTAAATGGCTTTTAGTAAGCGCAATTATAGGAGGGAGTGCTTTATTGGCCGACGGAATTATTACCCCACCCATTTCCGTTTCTGCGGCAGTTGAAGGATTAAAATTTTTTAATGGTAGTCTTAATACGGTTCCAATTGTAATTGGTATACTTTGCGCTTTATTTTTTATCCAACAATTTGGAACAGGTTTTATCGGAAAGTTTTTTGGCCCCTTAATGACTATATGGTTCCTCATGTTAGGCGTACTAGGCTTTATTCAATTAAGCAGCAATTGGGGAGTTATCTCATCTTTAAATCCTTATTATGCTTATAAATTAATTCATGGTTCGCCTTCAGGACTAATCATTTTATCTTCTGTTTTTTTATGTACAACAGGTGCCGAAGCTTTGTACTCTGATCTTGGACATTGCGGTAAAAAAAATATCCGCGTTTCATGGATTTTTGTAAAATCTACTTTGGTATTAAATTATTTCGGACAAGGTGCATGGCTTATTGCGCATGAAGGACAATCACTTTCTGCTTTCAAAGCAACCAATCCTTTTTACGCTATTATGCCAGAAAGTTTTTTGCCTTACGGTATAGTGATAGCTACAATAGCAGCTGTTATTGCTTCGCAAGCATTAATTAGTGGTTCGTTTAGTTTAATTAATGAAGCCATGCGTTTAAATTTATGGCCAAAAGTAAAAGTAAAATATCCTACTGAATTAAAAGGGCAACTGTATATTCCTTCTCTCAATTGGCTTTTATTGACAGGCTGTATTGGTGTTGTTTTATATTTCAGAGAGTCGTCGAACATGGAAGCTGCATATGGTTTGGCTATTGTATTGTGTATGTTAATGACTACCACATTACTTAATTTTTACATGCACATGAAACGTTACAATCGCGTTTTCATTTATTTTATCATTACACTTTACTTAATTATTGAGTTGTCGTTTTTAGCTGCAAACCTCAGTAAGTTTATGCATGGTGGTTGGATAACATTATTGATTGCTTCCTGTTTAATTTTAATAATGACCATTTGGTATTTAGCTAAAAAAATTCGTGCGCGTTATGTAGATATTGTTAAGTTAGCTGATCATCAAAGTAAATTAGTCGATTTGAGCAGAGATGAAACTATTCCGAAATATGCTACCCATTTGGTTTACATGACAAGTGCCAATAATCCGGAAGAAATTGAATCAAAAGTAATTTATTCTATTCTTCAAAAAAGACCAAAACGTGCCGATATTTATTGGTTTGTGCATGTAGACGTAATGGATGAGCCTTACCGAATGGACTATAAAGTTATTCATGTAGCCGAAGATGATATTATTCGCGTTGATTTTAAATTAGGTTTTAGAATTGCGCCACGCGTAAATTTAATGTTTAGAAAAGTGGTAGAAGACTTGGTTAAAAATAAAGAAGTGGATATCACGAGTAGATATGAATCGTTAAGTAAAAATAATATTATTGGGGATTTTAAATTTGTTGTGATCGAAAAATATTTATCATACGATAATGAACTTCCCTTTTTTGAAAAATTGGTTTTGAATTCATACTTCCTTTTAAAACATTTGAGCTTGAGTGAATCAAGGGCTTTCGGCTTGGATAGCAGTTCGGTTAAAGTAGAAAAATTCCCAATGATTTTTAAAGTACCAGATGATATTAATTTAAAGCGAATCTTCTAGCTCTGCCTTTAGCTTAAATTGTAAAATTTAATTTATATTCTGTTCCGTTAGAATTGTTGATCTCAAGAGTTCCGTTTAGTTGTTCAACTAATATAGATATCAATTCAAATCCAAGAGTCGTAGGTTTTTTCATTAATTCTAAATAGTTAGAAGGTAAACCTATTCCATTGTCCTTAATAGTTAAATCCACATTTTTTCCAAGGGTGTTAACATGAATATCTATTTGTCCACCTTGCATTCCTTTAAATGCATGTTTAAATGAATTAGTTAATATTTCATTCACCAATAACCCTAAAGGAATAGCCGTATCAATATTTAAGATGAAATTTTTTTGATCTACTATTACATTTATTTTAATTCGGTGATCATAGCTTCCAATAATCTGAGTAACCAAATTCTGTAAATAATCCTGTATATAAACAGTGCTCACGCTTTCTTTCTGGTAAAGCATTTGGTGAGTCAAAGCAATAGATGAAATCCTTAATTTTAATTCATTTAAAATATCTTTCAATTTTGCATCTGAGATTTTATCAGCTTGTAAATTTATAACGCTACTAATAATTTGTAAATTGTTTTTTACACGATGATGTATCTCTCGAAGCAAAGTTTCCTTTTCTTTTAAAGATCCTTCAATTTGTTTGTTTTGTTGTTGAATGCGAAGATTTTTTTGTGAGAGTTCAAATTCTCTTTTTTTGCTATTGTTATTTGTATAAAATAAAAACACAATTAAAATAATTAAGATCACCAATCCGGCTATTAAGTAAGCTCTGAACGCTTTTTGCTTTTCTTCATTAATTTTTGAGTTTTGCAACAACGTGCTTTTTTCTAAAATTTCAAGATCTTTCTTTTGAATATCAAGTGCTACTTGTTGGTTTATTAATTGCATTTCTTTTTCGCTATCAGAAATTGAGTCTTTTAAATTTAAATATGCTTTGTATTTGTTAATTGAATTATTTGCTTGTCCTTGCTCATCTAGTAATTCAGCTTGAAGTAAAAGTAATTTGAGTGTTATTTTTGGGCGGTTCAAAGTGTTACATAATTCTAATGCCGAATCAGCATAATTCTGTGCGCCTTTCATTTCCTTTAAATGAATCCAACAACGCGATAAAACAATACAACTATTAAATGCACTTTCAAAATCACAAACTTTTTTACTATAATAGATGTCCTTTTTTAAAAGTGGTAACGCTTTCTTATACTCGCCTTTATTCGCGTAAGCCAATGCCATATTACCTTCGATTAATCCTTTGAAAAATTGATAATGCGGTTTATTTGTTGTGTATGAGAGCTTCTTTGTCACTAATTCATCTGCCTTAATAAATAATACTAATGCACTGTCTGAATATTTTAATCTATTAAAAAAAAACACCTATATCGTTATAAAAACTTGCAATAAAATCCGTGTCATGTTTTCTCGAAATTATTTCTTCACTAAACTCTTTACGTTTTTCAATAATAGCCTGTTTATTTAATCCAAAGAGGTTGTAAATGTTACTCGTTTTAATAATATTATTTAAGTATTCTCGGTCATTAATTCGCTTCGCTAAAGCATCATACATAGTATTTGCCTGAATAGCTTTATTT
>JABDBZ010000034.1:1636-24192 GCA_013288385.1 Bacteroidota bacterium | reverse complement strand
TGCAAATGGAAAAGAAGCCGGTCAAATAAAAGAATACCATGAAACTGGTGATATCAAAGCAATTAAGACGTATAATAATGGAGATGTTGACGTAAATAGCATTAAAACATATGAAGTAGCTTCTGGAAAAAAGATTGTGAAAACAAACGACACGCAAATTGCTTCAACAAACAAAGGTTTTTCAGAAGTTAAAAAAGAAGAATCAACTTTGGATACAAAAACTGCTGTTGCAGCTTTAAATGGCAAACATATTCTTTACAATAAAAACAAACAAATTAGTAAAGACGGTGATTTTAAGGATAATCGTTTAATGGAAGGTAAATCATACATCTATAATGAAAATGGAATTTTGACACGTGTTGCTGTTTATAAAAATGGTATCTATGTTGGCGATGGAAGCATAGAAAACTAAAATTATTTTTTTATTCAGAAAAGACGGTTCATCCGTCTTTTTTTATTCTCATATTTTTGCAATCTTTACAATCCTTATGCAAGCGCTTAATTTATATAATACCTTAACACGAAAAAAAGAAGAATTCAAAGCAATCAATTCGCCTTATGTTGGCATGTATGTATGCGGACCAACTGTTTATAGTGATGTACATTTAGGAAATTGCAGAACATTTATTTCGTTTGATTTAATTTATAGATACCTCACACATATTGGTTACAAAGTACGTTATGTACGAAACATTACGGATGCCGGACATTTAGAAGGTGATGGCGATGTTGGCGAAGATAAAATTTCTAAGAAAGCAAAATTGCAACAATTGGAACCAATGGAAATTGTACAAACATATACCGTTGATTTTAGAGAAGTGATGCGTTTGTTTAATACATTATCACCAAGCATTGAACCTACTGCAACAGGCCACATTATTGAGCAACAAGAAATCGCAGAGGTAATTATTAAAAAAGGATATGCTTACGAAGTAAACGGAACAGTTTATTTTGATGTAGAGAAATTTGCGAAAGAATATAATTACACGGCACTTACAGGAAGAAAATTAGAAGAGCTTTTAGAAAATACACGTGACCTGGATGGACAAGGAGAAAAAAAAGGACGCTTAGATTTTGCATTATGGATAAAAGCAAAACCTGAGCATTTGATGCAATGGCGTAGTGCTTGGGGGAATGGCTTTCCGGGATGGCATATTGAATGTAGTGCAATGAGCACAAAATATTTGGGAGAGCATTTTGATATTCATGGTGGCGGAATGGATTTGGCACCAACACATCATACAAATGAAATTGCTCAAAATGTTGCTTATTGTGGTAAACAACCCGCCAATTATTGGATGCATACAAACATGCTTACAGTAAACGGACAAAAAATGAGCAAGAGTTTAGGCAATAGTTTTTTGCCGCATGAATTATTCAATGGTTCGCATCCATTGCTAACAAAGGGTTATAACCCAATGGTAGTAAAGTTTTTTATGTTACAAACACATTACCGAAGCACACTCGATTTTAGTAATGATGCATTAAATGCAGCTGAAAAAGGATTTATGCGTATTGCCGAAGCATACAAAACATTAAAAAATTTAAAAACATCTGCAACATCTTCAGAAAATATTACTGCAATTGAAACTGCATGTTATGAAGCAATGAACGATGATTTTAATACTTCTGTTTTAATTGCGCATTTATTTGATGTGGTTCGAATCATTAATTCTACAAATGATGGCAAAGCAACTTTAACACAAAAAGACATTGATCTATTGCAAAAAATATATTCAAGTTTTGTATTTGATGTATGTGGATTAAAATTTGAAGAAGAAAGTAGTGAAGCAAAAAATACATTAGGAAAAGTTGTTGAGGTTGTTTTGGCGATGAGGGTGAAAGCAAAAGAAGAAAAGAATTTTCAGCTCAGTGATGAGATTAGAAATAAATTAACCGATGCCGGTATTAAAATTAAGGATAGTAAAGAAGGAAGTAATTGGAGCCTTTAAGAGAATTATGAATGTTGACCTTCGACTGAGTTTATAATGAGCGTAGTCGAATTACTCAGGGTGACAAGTTTTGAATGAAAATGAAAAAAGTAATTATAAATTTTGAATGAAGGAAAAAATTGGAATAGTTACGGTATCTCTTGGTTTATTTATTTCTTGTAATCAAGAAAAAACAGTCGAGAATAATACAAATGATAACACAACTAACAAACCAAAAGTTGAAACAAAAACACATATTGTTCCACCAAGTTTTAATAGTGATAGCGCATACGAATATGTAAAATATCAAGCGGATTTAGGCTCAAGAAATCCTGGCAGCAAAGCACATGATAAAGCAGTTGAATATTATGAAAAGCAATTCAAACGATTTGGCGCGCAAGTTTTAATTCAAGCTGCAAATTCAACAACATTTGACGGAAAAAATTGGTTACTCAAAAATGTGATAGCTTCTTTTAATCCTGAAAACACAAATAGAATTATGCTATGCTCGCATTATGATAGCAGACCATTTTGTGAAAAAGAATCCGATCCTAAAAAGAAGCAATTGCCTTGTCCGGGTGTAAATGATGGAGCTAGTGGAGTTGGGGTATTGATGGAGGTTGCGCGTATCATCCAAACAAAAGATCCAAAAATTGGAATTGATATTGTTTTATTTGATCTTGAAGATTATGGTGATAACGGTGGTATGCCAGATACATGGTGTTTGGGTTCTCAGTATTGGAGTAAAAATCCACATACGGCAGGATACACTGCAAAATTCGGTATTTTATTAGACATGGTTGGGGCGAAAAATGCAAGATTCCCGAAAGAAGAAATCTCAACTTTTTACGCGAACGATGTTGTAACAAAAATTTGGAAAGCTGCTAAGGTTAGTGGAGCCGGCGACTATTTTATAGATTCGGAATCAGGTGAAATGACAGATGATCATGCATTCGTAAATAAGATTGCACAAATACCTTGTGTAGATATTTTAGACTACGATCCATTTAAAAATTCTTTCTTTCCCCATCACCATAAAAATAGTGACGATCTGAGCACTATTGATAAAGGGACTTTACAAGGTGTGGGTCAAACACTTTTGGAAGTAATCTATAATGAGAAATAACAAAAAAAATCTTTCTGGTTTTTAATATTAATTTTTCACACTCTACTAACAACGCTTTATTCTTTCTTTAAAAATTACGTTCTTTAGTTCCCAATATAAAAGTATTACTATTATGAATTTATTGAACTTAAAGAATAGCTTGATTATAACCTTATTTTTTTTAGTATCTATTTCAACAGCTCAAATTTCTTTTGTAAAAGGATATTTGGTAGGAGAGAAGGGTGACACAATCAAAGGCGAAGTAAAAATCAATCCAAAAAAAGAACAAGATTATTATAGCAAAGTTATGTTCAAAGATGCGAGCGGCGTTCAAAAAAATTACAAACCAAACAAAGTAAAAGCATATGGATTTGATAACAATCATTTTGTTTCTATTGGTCAAGGTGATGAGGTTAAATTTTTTAAACGAATGACAAACGGTTATATTCTTCTTTACAAAGAGGCCTTTGAAGTTGTGGTAATGAATGAAACATCTTTTGATTACGATTATTTTTTATTTAAAGAAGGGGATAAAAAAATGACCGAAGTGAAAGAAGGAAAATTTAAAAAACAATTGCAAGACTGGATGAAAGATAATGCGGAATTTGCGGAAGACTATAAAGACGAAAAAAAATTAAATGCTGAAAGCGCTGTTGAAGTGATTAACAAATATAATGAGTGGAAGAAAAGTAATTGAAATTAATTTTAGGAGGAACGAGAAAACATGATAACCAAGGATACCGAAAAAAAATTATTTCTTTTAGATGCTTTCGCATTAATATACCGCGCGTATTTTGCTTTTAGTAATAGTCCGCGTATAAACTCAAAAGGATTAAACACATCTGCCGTATTTGGTTTTTGTAATACGTTGTTAGAAATTCTAAATAAAGAAAAGCCAACACATATTGCCGTTGTATTTGATACAGAAGCGCCAACCCAACGTCATATTGATTTCGAAGCTTACAAAGCTAATCGTCAGGAAATGCCGGAAGATTTGCGAACTTCTATTCCATATATTATTGATCTTATTAAAGGGTTTAATATTGATGTAATTGGTTTGCCTGGATTTGAAGCGGATGATGTAATTGGAACCTTAGCTCGTAAAGCAGAAAATTTAGGATTTACAACATACATGATGACGCCTGATAAAGATTATGGGCAACTGGTAGACTCCAATACATTTATTTACAAGCCTGCTCGTTTAGGAAATGGCGCAGAAATTTTAGGTGTTGAAGAAATTTGCAAAAAGTGGGAAATAAAAAATGTAAATCAATTGATTGATATTTTGGGATTGATGGGCGATAAATCAGATAATATTCCGGGTATTCCTGGTGTTGGTGAAAAGACAGCTATTCAATTAGTAAAAGATTATGGAACAATAGATGAACTATATAAAGATACAAGCAAACTAAAAGGTAAGCTTAAAGAAAAAGTAGATAACAACAAAGAAATGGCACTTCAGTCTCGCCAACTTGCTACTATTATTTTAGACTGTCCAATTGAATTTGATGAAGCGTCATTGGCAATAAAACCAATTGATAAGGAAGCATTACGAGAAGTGTTCAAAGAATTAGAATTCAGGAGAATTGCACAAAATGTTTTGGGTGAAGATATTGGAGGAAGTGAAAATATTGGAACAAAAAATGAAACAACACCATATCAAACAAAATCGTCAAACGGACAAACAGATTTATTTAGTACGGCAACTTTTTTTGATACTCAAAATGGAACCGGCGTTGCTGAAAAAGTAGAAACAAATTTTAGAACAGCTGCAGATGTCGGGCATAATTATATGTTGATTCAATCAGAATTAGAAATGGAATCGCTTATTGTTGTACTTGAAAATGCTATCGAATTTTGCTTCGATACAGAAACAACCGGGTTAAATTCACTTGAAGTAGAAATTGTAGGTTTATCATTTGCAGTAAAAAAATTCGAAGCATACTATGTTCCTGTTTCTGAAAATAGAGAAGATGCAACTAAACTCTTAAATAAGTTCAAGCATATTTTGCAAGACCCAAACAAAACATTAATAGGTCAGAATATTAAATATGATTATCATATCTTAATGAATTACGGCATTCAAATAAAAAATAAATTATTTGATACAATGGTTGCTCACTTTTTAATTCAACCTGAAATGCGCCACGGTATGGATTTATTGGCAGAAACGTATTTGAATTATTCTCCGATAAGTATCGAAACATTGATAGGCAAAAAAGGAAAGGGTCAAATTAGTATGCGGGAAGCACCGCTTGAGCAGATAAAAGAATACGCTGCAGAAGATGCTGATATCACATTACAACTGAAAGGTGAGTTTGCTCCCAAATTAAAAGAAACAGAAACGGAGAAATTATTTAATGAAGTAGAAGTGCCTTTGATAACTGTATTGGCAGATATGGAGAGAGAAGGAATTAATTTAGATGTAGCTGCATTGAAAGAGTTTTCTGCGCAATTGCAAATTGATATTACGAACGTAGAGAAAGAAATATACGCACAAGCTGGATTTAAGTTCAATATTTCTTCACCGAAACAAGTTGGTGATGTATTGTTTGAAGTATTAAAAATATCTTCCGACAAAGCAAAAAAAACAAAAACCGGACAGTATGCAACAGGCGAAGATGTATTATTGAAACTGGAACACGCACATCCTATTATCGCAAAAATTTTAGATTACCGCGAATTGGTAAAACTAAAAAGTACATATGTAGATTCTTTACCTGAATTAGTAAATCAAAAAACAAAACATATTCATACTTCTTACAATCAAGTAGTAGCAGTAACAGGAAGATTAAGCAGTGATAATCCAAATCTTCAAAATATTCCAATCCGAACGGAAAGAGGTAGACAAATCAGAAAAGCATTTATTCCACGTAACGACGAGTACATTTTATTAAGTGCCGATTATTCTCAAATTGAATTAAGAATTGTGGCCAGTATTAGTGGTGATCCAAATATGTGCGAAGCTTTTCAAACCGGAAAAGATATTCATACGGCAACAGCAGCTAAAGTATTTGGTGTGGCTGAAAGTGAGGTAACAAAAGAAATGCGTTACAAAGCGAAGAGTGTAAATTTTGGAATTATTTACGGACAAGGTGCTTTTGGTTTATCAGAGAATTTAAATATTCCACGCGCTGAAGCAAAAGAATTAATTGATAATTATTTTAAGGAATATCCATCTATAAAAAGCTACATGGATACCGAAATAAATTTTGCTCGAGAAAATGGCTTTGTAAAAACATTACTCGGAAGGAAACGTTGGTTAAGAGATATAACTTCTCATAATCAAACTGTGCGTGGTTATGCTGAGCGAAATGCAATTAACGCACCAATTCAAGGCAGTGCGGCTGATATGATTAAAGTTGCAATGATCAATATTCATAACGACTTGCAAAAACGAAATTTGAAAACAAAAATGCTTTTGCAAGTGCATGACGAGTTAGTTTTTGATGTGCACAAGTCGGAATTGGAATTAATAAAACCAATTATAGAAGAACACATGAAAAACGCATTACCTTTAAAGGTTCCTGTTGAAGTAGGAATGGGTGAAGGAATTAACTGGTTAGTGGCGCACTAAAATTTACTTCGTAGCAGGCACAACCAAATAAATAAGCACTTTATCTTTACCTGCTTTGTCTGGTTTCATAATACCATAGTCTGTAGCATTAATACTCATTGTACCTGAGAAAGTAGCTTTGGCTTTATCACTTTCAGTAAACGTAAAAGGTATCTCAATCATTTTTGTAGAGTCTTTCATTGTTAAACTACCTTTTGCTATAAATCCTGCATCGGTACTTTTAATTTCACTTGATGTAAATGTTATTTTAGGAAATTTTTCTGCATCAAAATAATCGGCAGACATTAAATGTTTTTCTAATTTTTCATTTCCTGCTTTAATTGTATTCACGTCAATTGAAGCAGTTATTTTAGAATCTTTTAAATTCTTTTTATCAAAATTTAAAGTCGAAACCAAGTTACTAAACGTTCCTTTTTTATCACTGCCTTGTAATTCAAAATTTACGGTACTGGTTTTTTCATCCGCTTTCCAAAGAGTTAAAACTGTAAAGGCGCTGATGGTGATTGCTACTAAAGCTGATGCTAATATTGCTGTTTTTTTCATGTTGGTCAAGTTTTAATTAATGGGTTAAATTTACAAATGATTTTAGGATACACAAATAAATTTGTGCGCTCATAAATTAATAAATGGTAAAATTTTTAGTGGAATCTTTGAAGTGTAATAACTAGTTCTTGATCACAACATTTTTTGTGAAACTAGTTTCGTTGCTCATTTTAAAGTCTTTACCATCTACTGTAACTGCAAATGAGTTTTCCATAAATACGGTAATACTGGCATTAGTTGAAGTATTTACGGCTGTTAAATTCTGAGCGCTAAAAACAAGAGTATCTGTACCTACGTTTAATGCTTTAGTAAATACACTTGGTATTGCCCAGCCATCAGAAATATAAACAGACGCTGCAGTCATGTTTTGTAAACCGTAAATAATAAAGGAAAAACCAACGCTTCTTCTTACAGTATCAGGTAATGCACCAATACCTAAAAAACTTGGTTTTTCTTTCAGGTTTTTAAATGTAAAAGAAGGAATACCTGACGAGCCGTTAACCGACCATGTTTCAGAAGCTAAATTAATAGGTGTATAATTAGTATAATAATTAGGTGCGCCTGAATATTTTAATGTATCACTATTGAAAAAAACATTAGCAACTGTTACAGAGTTAGCAACGGATGATACGTTTATGGGTTGACTGCTAAAGAAAGCGCTTGCTCTTGTTGTAATGGTTGTTGTACTTGCTGGTGCTGTTACAGTATAAGTTCCGGTTCTAAATAATCCCACAAAAGTTGTTGCTGTACTAGGTGTACAATTGGTGCAGCCTGTAGCAGGATCAATAGTTGCAGGCGGATCACTTTTATTACAGCTGTTTGCAAAAGCAATTATAACAGAAATTACGAATATAAATAAAATATTTTTCAAAATAGTGTTGGATAAAGATACAAAAAAAAATGATTGGTTATTTTTGTTCTATCAAACGCTTGGCTTCATTAATATCGATACGTTCGCCATTCTTAAAAGCAACCACAAAACAATCGGAAAAGCCATTTTGTTTTAGTGTTGCTTGATGAGCGCTAGCATCAGCTGTGTTTGTAAAATTACCAGACGTATATTTTAAAGTTGTTTTTACTTTATAATAAGCCCCATTTTTTATAGCTGCAAATTTAGGATCTTTTAAATTTAAAGGCACTTCACTGCTTGCAAATTGTACTTTAAAAACAACTTCAGTTTTTGCTTCAATGGAATTATTTTTATCTGATTTTGCAGCAGCAATAGAATCTAGTTTCCATTTAGCTTTTATTTTATTTAAGGAATCAGTCTTCACTTTATTAACCTTTATTAATGAATCACTCTTCGCCTTGGCTTTATGTATGGAATCTGTTTTTGCTTTATTGACTTTAGCTGTTGAATCTGCAATTCGTTTTGTTTTATTGATGACATCACTTTTTATTTCAATAGTTTTGGTATCTGAAGCTTTTGGGTCTATTTTTGTACTATCGAAAAGTGCAATCATTCCCTTATTTTCATCCTGCATTTTTATTTCCTTTCCAGGATCATCATTTTTTGTTTCTAATTTTATCAAGCCTTTGTTATCATCTTTCATTTTGAGTTCTGTCGTGTCTTTTTTTACTTCAATACTATCGCCATCATCATCGTCTTCATCTTTTGCTTTTTGCCCTGGCAAGTTCCCTGCTTTTATATTTTCATTTTCTAATGGCTCTTGATTTTCAAGATCATCATCATATGTTTTTTTGGTGCCTTCTACTTCATCTTTATATTTTCTCAATCCTCTGAAAATGGCTTTGGATAAATAATCCTGACCTTTTTCACTTGCTAAAAATTGTTCTTCTAATGGATTGGTTAAATATCCTATTTCTGTTAAGATGCTAGGCATAGCGGTGCGCCATAATACCCAAATACTTTGGCGGTGAACTCCCTTATCTACACGACCGGCTTTTTTTAAATATTCTTCCTGTATTTTTAAACCGAGTGTTGCACTCTGAATAACATAAGCGCTTGTGTAATTGCTCATGATGATATAACTTTCTTCACTGTCAGGATCAAAGCCTTCGTATTTTTTTTCATAATCATCTTCTAAATAAATAACGGAGTTCTCGCGCGTGGCAACTTTCATTTTTCCCTCTTCATTTTTTAGTCCCATCACGTATGTTTCCGAACCAAATGGCAAAGGATTTGTAGTTTCAACCGGAACATATTTTCCTTTTTTATTTTTGCGCATTTTCACGCGTATTTTTTTTGTTTTGGGATCTTTGTATTTTACTACTTTGCCAGCCGCGTTACAATGAATGGAAATAAAAAGATCAGCTTTTGCTTTGTTGGCAATCATTGCACGCTCCTCCAGTTCAACAAATATATCCGTTGTGCGTGTATAAATAACTTTTACATCTTTAAAATTTGCTTCAATCAATTTCCCCAGTTTTAATGCAACACTTAGCGATACATCTTTTTCTTTAGCAAAAGCGCCATTGCAGCCCGGATCTTTTCCACCATGTCCCGCATCAATAACTATGGTTTTTAGTACACCAATTTTTCCTTTTCCTTGCCCTGTTTTAAAGGCCGAAAAGGCCATGAACAATGGAATTAGTAACAATAAGAATTTGATATTTTTAACCTTTATATGCACAATTTGTAATGGCTAATTCATTTAGGTTTGTAGCTTTGTGAGTTTAGTATAAAAATAGAGTAATCAATTGAGCCAAAGCGGGTATAGAATATTATTTTTCTTATGGTTGATGTTAATATCTTCTACAGGATTATATGCTCAAAAAGCACAGGCTGATACCTTAAAAAAAGTTAAAGCCGACACCTTAGTGGATCATGAAACTGAGTCAGATGCACTAGAATCTAAAATTGAATACAAGGCAAACGATTCCATTGTTTATTTAGCAAAAGAAAAAAAAGCAATGCTGTATGGTAATGCCAATGTAGTGAATGGAAGTATGAATATTGTGGCTCAGGTAATTGAAATAGATTATTCAACAAATATTATTACTGCATACGGATTACCTGACAGCACAGGTAAACTGGCCGGGACTCCTGTTTTTAAGGATGGTGAGCAAGAAATGAAGGCCGAAAAAATTATGTTTAATTTAAAAACGAAAAAAGGAAAAATATTTAAAGCGCTCACCAAACAAGGTGAGTTATTAGTTTTTGGAAATGAAATCAAGAAAGATAGTTCTAATATTATTTACATGAAGAATATGAAATGTATTCCCTGTGAATTTGCTGATTCACGAACAGTTTTTAGAGCAACAAAAGCAAAAGTAATACCCAATGATAAAATTGTTACTGGTCCAATGTATCTTGAAATTGCAGGTGTGCCTACACCTTTAGGTTTACCTTTTGGATTTTTTCCGAACACCAAAAAAAAACATAACGGTATCTTAATGCCATTTTATGGAAATAGTCCGACTCAAGGTTTTTTTCTGAGAGATGGTGGTTTTTATTTGGGTATAAATGATAAAACAGATATGACGATTAGAGGAGATATTTATTCGAATGGAAGTTGGGGATTAAGAACATCAAATAATTATAAAATAATGTATAAGGCAAGTGGTAACATAAATTTAGGCTTTAGTCAGTTTAATATTGGTGATAAAGATCTTGGACCAAAAAATTTTAGCAAACAGCAATCTTATAATATTAGTTGGACACACAGACAAGACAATAAAAATAATCCTAAAGTTAATTTTGGAGCAAATGTCAATTACCAAAATCAATTATATAATAAATACAATGCTTTAAATTCGGGACAATATCTAACAAATACTTTTCAATCGAATATTAGTTTTAGCAGAGTATTTAAAGTTGGAACGCTGAGTACAAATGCAACGCACAATCAAAATACAAACACACGCCAGGTAGATGTTTCTTTTCCTCAACTTACTTTTAATGTCAATCGTTTTTTTCCTTTCAAACGCCAAAATGCAGTGAAACAAAATGTGCTTGATAAATTGGGGGTAAATTATTTAGTTGAAGCTAAAAATACATTAAGCGGTAACGACTCTACTTTATTTAAAGGAGATTTAGCAAGCAAAATGAAATATGGTATGAAACATACTTCGTCTATCTCAACTAATTTTAATATTTTAAAGTATATTACAGTTACACCAGCTTTAAGCTTATCATCAGCTATGTATGGCCGCACTATTAGAAAAGAGTATAGCCAAACCGAAAACATGCATGATACAGTTACAACAAACACAGTGAGTGGATTTGCGGCAAGTTATGAAGGAAATTTTTCTACCGCATTAAACACAAAATTATTTTTCGATTATGGTTTCAAAAAAGGAAAAGTGAAGCAAATTCGCCATTTATTAATTCCAACATTAACTTATGTATATCGTCCTGATTTCGGAAAATCGCAATATGGGTTTTATAGAAAGGTTCAAACCGATTCAAAAGGCACTATGGCAACTTACAGTATATTTGATGGAGCCTTGTATGGTGGTCCGGCCGCGGGAGCCCAAAATGCATTAAATTTTAATTTGAATAATAATTTTGAAGCAAAAATAAAACAACAAACAGATACTGGTGTTACTTATAAAAAAATAACGCTTCTTCAAAATCTTGGTGTCACAGGTGGATATAATTTTGCCGCAGATAGTTTTCAAATGAGTCAATTTGGTATAACGGCGAGAAATAAATTTTTTAAATATTTTGACGTGCTTGTAGGAACAAATTATGATCCATATGGATATGATAAAGTTGGAAAAAGAAGAGTAAAAGAATTTGCTCAAAATTACAACGGTACTTTTTTGAGATTTGTGAATGCTAATTTTGCAATTAATGCATCATTCGGAAGTAACGCTTTGGCGGCATTACAAAAAGCAAAACAATCTCCTAGTCTTACTAATGGAGTTGAACGTGGTGCAAAAAATGATTTAGCTGGAACAGAAAAATTACCATGGAATTTAACTGCTAACTATAATTATAATGTCGTTCCAGATATTACAGACCCATCGAAATTAAACACAACTCAAACAATGAATTTTAGTGGTGATGTGAAGCCAACGAAATATTGGAAATTAGGTGTTACAAGTGGTTATGATTTTGTGCATAGCCAAATTAGTTATACTAGTTTTAATGTTTACCGTGATTTGAAATGTTGGGAAGCACATATTACTTGGGTACCATTCGGTTTCAGAAAAAGCTATACACTTTCTATTAATTTAAAAACAGGCATGTTGAGCGATATTAAAATTCCTCGTCAACGCCAATGGTATGATAATTTTTAGCACCAATTGTATTTATAATTTAGTATAAACATGGAAACAACTTATATATCAAGCGTCACCAAACAGTTTGAGTATTACAAACAACTTGGTGAAAAAGCGATGGCTCAAGTGAGCGATGAGCAATTATTTTTAATTCCTTCTCCTGAAAGTAACAGCATTGCAATTATTGTTCAACATTTAGAAGGCAATATGCTTTCACGTTGGACAGATTTTTTGACGACCGATGGAGAAAAGGAATGGCGGAATAGAGACGCAGAATTTGAAAAAGTGGTAACCAACAAAGAAGAATTGATGAAAGTTTGGAACAAAGGCTGGGAAGTTTTTTTTAATGCGATCAGTAATTTAAAACCAGATGATCTTGGAAAAATAATTTATATCCGTAATCAAGGACATACGATAATGGAAGCTATTAATAGACAATTGGCACATTATCCTTATCATATTGGACAAATTGTTTTTCTAGCGAAGTTATTAGTAAGTAATCCCTGGCAAACTTTGTCCATCGCCAGAAACCAATCGAAAGAATATAATTCCGATAAATTCGGCAAAGAAAAATCAACGCAACATTTTACAGATGAGTTTTTAAAAAATAAAAAGTGACATCAATTTGAAATTTACTCCACACGTTTAATTGTACAACCAATAGATTTGGTTTCTTGCGTTTTTGGTGTTTCACCTTTAGAAACTGCTATTAAAGCATCTTTTAAATAAGGGGCTTTAACTTGTGAAGCATCTTTTACATTATCGTCAATAGCGCCTTTATAAACCAACCCTTTTGCATTAAATAAAAAACATTGCGGTGTGCGTGTTGCACCAAAAGCATCTGCTAAAGCACTTTTTTCGTCCACTACATAAGGGCATTTTAAGTTTTGATCTGCGTAATATTTTGTCATCGCATCAAAACTGTCTGCCTCACTTCTTTGCGCTTCATTACTATTTACTATAATGCAGCCGATGCCATTAGCAAGGCAGTAATCAGAATATTCTTTAATACGTTTTTCACTTAGTTTTACGTACGGACAAGTATTGCAGCTAAAAATCACTAATATACCTTTAGCCGTTTTATTTTCTCCTAACGAAGTAGTTTTACCCGATACATCTTTCATTTTACGATCTGCCAATGGTAAAGCAGAATTTAATGCCATTTCATCACCGGGAGTTAAATTGATGAATGAAAATAGAGTCGCAATTGAAGCAACTAAAACTGAATAAACGAATAACTTTTTCATGGTTTTTATTATTGTATACCAAATGTAAAACATTCAAATCACAAAGCATATTATTTTAACAGATTAACCGTGTTTCTTTTCATTTCCAGTCATATATTGATGTAGTTGGTGATTACGAAGCTTTTCCAAAGTTTTAAACTTTGGAAAAGCTAATGAATGCTTCAATTTCATTTGTAACCTTTTCTTAAAAACACATTATACTTAATTAAAACCCATTTGTTAAAACTAAAACTCTTTTTAACGGCTCTTAACTTCTTTTTTAAGCAATTTTACTCTATTGGAAAATACAACTCCTATAACAGAGATCCCTAAACCAAAAAAGAATTTTTTTAAAAGAGTTTTTAAATTCTTTTTTTGGATGATCTTTATTTTTCTTGTGTTGGTTATCACGGCAATTTCTCTGGTTTTTATTTATGAAGATGATGTAAAAGCCATTATTATAAAAGAGTTGAACAAAAATTTAAATGCTGAAATTAAAATAGACCCCAAAAATATCGACTTAACTATTATCAAAACTTTTCCTGATTGTGCGCTTCAATTTAAAGACATCACATGCATGGAAGCTACTAAAAATGATAAGCGTGACACGCTATTATTTGCTCAAACGCTTCAGTTAAAATTTGATGTAAAAGATCTTTGGAATAAAAAGTACAGCATCAAGAAAATAAAACTGAAAGATGCTTTTTGTCGCTTGAAATTAAATAGTAAAGGGAAACCCAATTACATCGTTTGGAAAGAAACAGAAGGAACAACGGAAGCAAACGATAGCTTGAAATTTAGTTTAGAAAAAATTGAATTTACAAATGTAGATGTTACTTATCTCGATCTGAAAGAGAAAATAAGAACTGAACTAGTAATGAATGAAGTTACTTTCTCTGGGAAATTTAATGAAGCAGATTATGACTTGAAAAGTGAAGGCAGATTGCAAATTAATAAAATCAGGACTCATAAAACTGACTATCTAAAAAACAAAAACGTTTCATATAAGGCAGATGTTAATGTAACGGGGAATACTTATCAGATCAATGTTTGCGAAGTTCATTTAAATAAAATGACTATTGAAACAAATGGCAAAATGATTTATGCCGATAGCTTAAGAGAAATGGATCTTGGATTTAAAGGAAAGAACTTAGATATACAATCTATTTTATCTCTTCTTCCGGAATCATACAAAAGAAAAATTAATGATTATACAAGCGATGGGAACTTTTATGCATCCGGTAATTTAAAATATAAAACAGAGTTAGATGTAGATATTGAATTTGGTGTCAACAAAACAACCATTGTGTACGAGCCTAAAAAAGCAAGACTCACTAACCTAAATGCAATAGGTAAATTTAGTAGCTCCAAGGGAAAATCAATGCTTGAGTTGAAAAATGTTTCAGGAAATTTAATGACTGATTTTATTTCGGGTAACGTTATTATTAATGATTTCAGTGATCCATATCTTGATCTTAATGTATCGGGTACAATTAATCTCGAAAATCTTATTCAGTTTTGGCCGATAGATACTTTATCTAAATTAAAAGGAAATATTTCATTCAAATCACAAATCAAAAGTAAAATATCAGAATTGAAAAAAAACGCACTTTCCGAAAATTCCGTTTTTGATTTGGAGGCTTCACTAAATAATTTGGTTATTCAATTCAAAAACCAAGTGGACAGTACTAATGTTAAAAGTTGCGATTTGAAAGCACTAAATAGATCTGTTGAAGTCAAAAACTTAGCTATTCAAAAAGGAAAATCTGATCTTTTGATTGATGGGAAAGTAGAAGGCGCTTACAATTATATAATTGATTCAAAAAATCCATTGAAAATATATGGCAATTTAAAAAGCAAAAGCATAGTGGTTGAAGACTTTGTTTTTGAAAATGCTTCTACATCAAGTCAAAAAACCGAAATAGAAATACCTGACAATATCAATTTCGTTTTGGATGCCTCCATTGATGCATTAAGTTTCAGAAAATTTAACGCCACTCAAATCAATGGTAATATTGAATTAAAGAATAAAAAAATATTGGCAGATAATGTTACAATGCATGTAATGGAAGGAACAGCTGTGATAGATGCCTTGGTAGATCTATCTGGAAAAAACATGGATGTAACTTTTCACACACAGCTTGTTAATTTAAACGTAACTAAACTATTTGTACAATTAAATAATTTCAATCAGGAAACATTAAAAGACAATAATATTGGAGGTGTATTAACTTCTACAATTGATTTTAATGGTGTATGGAATAAATTTTTGGAACCAGATTTAAATTCTATGAAAGCTGTATCTGATCTAAAAATAGATCAAGGGAAATTAGTCGATTTTAAACCACTCGAAAGTCTGTCAAAATTTGTAGACATTAACGATTTAAAAAGTATAAAATTTTCTTCGCTTCAAAGTCGGATCGAAATAAATAAAAGTATAATCACCATTCCAAAGACGTCAATAAAAAATTCAGCATTAAATATTAGCTTCTGGGGAACTCACAGTTTTAATAATGATATCGATTATCATGTACAGCTTTTAATTAGCGAGCTTTTATCTAAAAAGAGAAAAAGAAATGCTGATGATGAATTTGGTCCGGTAGAAAATGATCCTGAAAATCATCGCAGTGCTTTTGTATTGATGACAGGTACTGTTGACAACCCAATAATTAAATACGATAAAAAAGGATTGAAGCAAAAAATAAAGGAGGACATTAAACAAGAAAAACAAACATTAAAGCAACTCTTGAAAGATGAATTTGGCTTGTTTAAAAAGGATAGCATTAAAACAAAAGAAATTAAAAAGGCAGATCAACAATTTAAATTGGAACCGAACCAGCCAAATAAAAAACAAAATCCGAAAAAGAAAGAAGAAGACGATGATGATTTTTAGTGTTATTATTTACGTAACACTGGTTATGAAGATATTTTAACCCTCGAAAGTAACAGTAAACGTAACCATCCTGGAGCGAACCTTATCTATACTATTGGTAAAAATGCTATTTTCTTTTTGTAAAAGATTGCGTGTTCCCATATTTAATTTCAACTCGAACCCTAATTTAAAATACATCATATAAAAATCAACGCCGGCTCCTCCACTATAATAAAAGTCATCACGCTTTAAACGGACATTATCGTCCAATTGATTTGGGCCACCACTTTCGCTTACCCCTGCAGTTTTTTTGCGTGAAGCCAAATCGAGCATATAACCACCGCCACCAATAACATAAGCGCTAAAATTACCTAAACGCTTGGATTGTATTTTTGTTTCAACAGGAAAAATAAGAAAAGTAGATTCAACCGTTTTCTCAAAGTATTTGCTGGTATCACGTGTTGCATTTGATAAATAATATTCTATTTTTCGTGAAGCAAAACTAATACTTGGTGTCGTTCTAAGCCGCACATATTCAAATAATCTAAAATCGGTTACCAAACCAATTGCAAACCCTGGTCCGGGCTGAGTATAAATAGCTTTGATTTTATACCTGGTAGATATACTATTCTCTGTTATAAGAGTATCGGGAAAAGCAGAATTTTTTACGGTATTCAACCTAAAATCCGTTTGATTGAACCCGATGGTAAATCCAAAATGAAGCTTTTGCTTATAGAATTTTGGAAGGTTTACACTATACCCATCGTTTTCTTGAGCAAAAGAAATATTTACTAAAAGGAGACAAATAACTATGTTTTTAAACCAATTCAATACTACATATATAACGGGTTACGAAGATAATTATTTTATGCTTGATGCCACTTTTTATATAGATTTGGATGTGAAATGGTCAATTATACAAGAAATAATGGAAATTAAGGTTAAATACGCATTGATATCCATAGACCTATCCATTAATAATTGTTTAATGAAAATAAAATGACATTACTTTTCGGTAATCAAATACACGCAAATTTTGTTTTTGAAAATACGTTTGAAATTGAAAGTAGGATAATCTTTTAGATTAAAAGACAAGTTTTCAGTCACTAGATATTTAGCACCTTTGTTATACAAAACATCTAATGTAGATTCGTTTAATTCACCTTTGTTTAAACAAAAACCATTTCTTTTCAAATAATATAATATAATAAATTTTGATTCGTCAGAATCGATAATGCACAATTCGTTTTTTGGAATATTTTTTTGAAGAAAATAAGTGTAGTTTAAATAATCCGAATTAAATCCAGGATCAATTATATTCCATCGTTGATCAATACGAAGCCATGCCGTTATTGGAACAATAAAAAGGCAAACAAACACCATCATCTTATATTTACCTGAGTAAAGAATTTGAATTCCTTTTGCAACAATTAAAAATATGAGTGGAATAAACGGCATTAAATAATAGTCATGCGTTTTTTCGATCATATTAACTTCAAATAAAAAATAAGCTAAAAAAGCGATTAGTATAAATAAATAGTGTTTTGTGTTTTGAAATAAAGACTTAAAATTTTTGAAACAATAAATGGTACCAATTAGTAAAAAAAGTGTGGATGCATAATTGGTTAATAGTTCTGGCAAAGAAGAAATAAAATGAAACTGAACAAAATCAAAAATTACGCTAAAAGTTTTATGATTGTTGATGATACCTTCTGTAATGCCATTTCCCTTCCATGTAGGAATTGCATGAGCGTACCAAATAATGGGAGCAATAAACGTGATCAAGTAAATTAAACTCACTTTTATAGAAAATGAAATTTCTTTAGTTTTTATTTTTTGAAAAAGATAAACTAAAACAGAAGCACCAAAAAGTATATAAGGTAATTTAATGAGCGTAGCTAAACTTAATAAAATGGCCGAAAGCAAAACATATTTGAAGGAATCGGCTTTTAAAAATTTAATAAAATAAAATAAGCTCCAAGTACTTAAAGTTAAAGCAAAAATATCCGGCAACGGATTAACACAATAATAATAAAGGAGAGGAGAAAAACACAAACAAAAATTTGTGGCAAGCGCTACTTCATCATTTACATGCAGTTTGAGTAGTTTGAAAAAGCCAACAAGAAAAAAGCAAAAGATAATAAATGTAATATACCTGGAATGGGAAACAGAATAGTCAAATATTTTATTGTATTGCGCAATTAACCATTGATATAAGGGAAATTCGTAAAGTAATTTGGTTGTTCCGTTAGTGATATCAAACTTTTGCGGATGAAAAATAGAATTGTCGTTTGAATCAAAATTATAAATAACGGTTTGTGTTTGTGTTTGTCGCCACACATGATAACCAATTAACTCTAATTTAAAAACGTGAAAATGTAAAAGGAAAGAAATAAAAATTGGTAATGCAAAAAGAAATACCTTTTTTTGAATCACCATTTCATTTAATCATTTAATTTCAAAACAGCCATGAATGCACTTTGCGGAATTTCAACATTCCCTACTTGTTTCATGCGTTTCTTACCTTCTTTTTGTTTTTCGAGTAATTTGCGTTTACGGGAAATGTCACCGCCATAACATTTAGCTGTAACATCTTTTCGCATGGCGCTTATTGTTTCACGCGAAATAATTTTAGAACCAATGGCTGCTTGAATAGGAATTTCAAATTGTTGTTTCGGAATTAATTCTTTTAATTTTTCGCAAATCTTTTTTCCAAAATTATATGAATTACTTCTGTGAATTAAACAGGATAAAGCATCTACGGGCTCTCCTTTTAATAAGATATCCAGTTTCACCAGATCAGACTCTTGCATTCCTATTGGATGGTAATCAAAAGAAGCATATCCTTTCGAAATAGATTTCAAACGATCAAAAAAATCAAATACAACTTCACCCAAAGGCATTTCAAAAATTAACTCAACACGATCTGCAGTTAAATAGTTTTGTGTTACAATGGATCCGCGTTTTTCAATACATAAGCTCATTACCGGACCAATAAACTCTGATTTAGTAATAATATTTGCTTTTATATATGGTTCTTCAATATAATCAATACGAGCAGGATCAGGTAAATCACTTGGGTTATTAACGGTTACAACATCTCCGTTAGTTTGATAGGCCAGATAAGACACGTTAGGAACGGTTGTGATCACAGTCATGTTAAACTCACGTTCTAATCTTTCCTGAACAATTTCCATGTGTAACATTCCAAGGAAGCCGCAACGAAATCCAAATCCTAAGGCTAAAGAGGATTCCGGTTCCCATGTTAAAGATGCATCGTTAAGCTGAAGTTTTTCCATACTATAACGCAGCTCTTCAAAATCTTCTGTATCTACGGGATAAATTCCGGCAAAAACCATTGGTTTTACTTCTTCAAAGCCATGAATTCCTTCCGCGCAAGGGCGATCAAAATGAGTAATAGTATCACCAACCTTTACTTCTTTTGCGCTTTTTATTCCTGAAATAATATAACCCACATCACCAGTACTTAATTCGGCACGAGGCTCAGGCTTTAGTCTTAAAACACCAATTTCATCCGCATTATAAACAGAGCCTGTATTAAAAAACTTTACTTTTTCTCCTTTTCTAATTGTACCATTGGTTATTTTGAAATAAGCAATAATTCCTCTAAACGAATTAAAAACACTATCAAAGATCAATGCCTGCAATGGAGCTTTTGGATCACCAATTGGAGGATTTACCCTTTCAATAATAGCAGCTAAAATTTCTTCAATTCCCATGCCGGTTTTTCCACTTGCCGGAATAATTTCATCCCTACTACAACCAATTAGATCAATAATTTGGTCTTTAACCATCTCTGGTTCTGCGCTTGGCAAATCCATTTTGTTTAAAATAGGAATAATTGTTAGATCATGTTCTAGGGCTAAATATAAATTAGAAATAGTTTGCGCCTGAATGCCTTGTGCTGCATCAACAATAAGTAAGGCGCCTTCGCAAGCGGCAATAGAACGTGACACCTCGTAACTAAAATCAACATGACCAGGGGTATCAATTAAATTTAAAACGAACTTTTCGCCTTTATATTCATAGTCCATTTGAATGGCATGGCTTTTAATGGTAATACCTCGCTCTTTTTCGAGATCCATATCATCCAAAACCTGAGCTTGCATCTCGCGACTACTAATAGTTTTAGTAAATTCAAGTAAACGATCTGCTAGGGTGCTTTTTCCGTGATCAATATGGGCAATAATACAAAAATTACGAATGTTCTTCATCTCCAAAATCTCGATTAGAATACAAAAATAACATTTTTTTAAAGGTATTTCTGATCAAAATCATGAATAAAAACTTGCAATATTTCAAATTAGAATTACCTTTGAACTCATAATTTAAAACTTAAAAACATGAAAAAATTAATTTTAACAGTAGCTGTAGTATTTGCAGCATCAGTTGCATTGAATGCTCAAGAACCTAAAAAAGAGGAGAAAAAAGAGCACAAAAAAGAAGAGCACAAAAAAGAAGAGAAGAAAGAAGAAAAAGGCGGAGAGAAAAAAGAGCACAAAAAAGAAGAGAAGAAAGAAGAGAAAAAACCAATGTAATAAAGTTAGAGCGACAAATAGTCGCTCTTTTTTTTAATCTTATAATTACAATCGCAAAAACAAATTTTTGATATAATCAATCGTTGCAATTTCTTTGTAGTTATCACCAAATGCGTGATTCCACATAAAAGGCAAATTATAACTTACAGTAGCCATTGCTGTTAATGTTTCATCATCCCAATCTTTGCTTAAATTTTTTGGAAGAGTAATCTTGTGCTTTTCAATCATCTGGTTAAATTCAGACACACCTTTAGGGTATATATCTCCGAGATGTTGGAAAATAATGCAGTTGGCGTAACAATGGCGGGTGCCAAGTATTTTTGATAAACCATAACTGATAGCATGGCAAACACCCACTTCACTATAAGTTAAACTTAAGCCACCCATTAGTGATGCAATCATTAATTTATCATCATTCTCAGGGGTTTGACCACTTTTACCGGAAAGATAAACTTCCCTGCAAAGCTCGAGCGACTTATCGCCATAAGCTAAACTAAACGCATTGTTGCGAATGCCACTGTGCGATTCAATGCAATGAATGTAAGTATCCATACCAGTATAAAACCACCAATCACGGGGTACTGATGCAATTAATTCAGGATCTAAAATCACTTGATTAAAAACTGTCCAATCACATTTTAAGCCTAATTTTTTTTCAGGACCAGTTAATACTGCCGTCATAGATACCTCAGCACCTGTGCCACTAATTGTGGGAATACCTAAATGATAGATGCCCGGTTTTTTTACCAAATTTAATCCTTGATACAAAGTAGATGAACCTTCGTTGGTTAACATTAACGATAATGCTTTTGCAATATCCATAATGCTTCCACCACCAATACCAATAACGCCGCTTGGTAAACCTTTTT
This sequence comes from Bacteroidota bacterium, assembly GCA_013288385.1. Lineage (GTDB taxonomy): Bacteria > Bacteroidota > Bacteroidia > B-17B0 > Aurantibacillaceae > Aurantibacillus. The sequence goes on along the minus strand of JABDBZ010000034.1, from coordinate 2,320 downwards.
TAGAAAGGATTTCATCACGAAGTACATCTATTTGCTCAGTAGTTGGCTCGTGTGGATCTACATCAATAAAATAAATTAAATCTTCCGGTTTATTTTGTAAGCGATTGCTTAATGTTTTGCCTTTGAAATAATGATCAACAATGTAAACGAAATAATTTTTGTTTTCTTTACGAATTGGTTCAATGGTTTCTGCTAATTGATTAAAAGCGCCTCTACCGAAAGCAACCTTATCGATGTTTTTAAAGTTCTTGTGAGTCATGTTTTGAAATTCTCAAATCTGCGTTAACAGAGAGAAATATTACGAATATAATTCTTCTACTTTATTCCAGTTAACCACATTCCACCAATTAGTAATATAATCAACGCGTTTGTTTTGATATTTTAAATAATAGGCATGTTCCCAAACATCAAGCGCCAATAAGGGTTTTCCCTTTTCACCGTCTAAATTCATTAAAGGATTATCTTGATTTGGAGTCGTAATAATTTTTAATTTATTGTCTTTATCTTTTATTAACCAACACCAACCGCTTCCAAATATTTTTAATGCTTTTTCAGAGAATTCTTTTTTGAAATCATCAAATGATTTAAATTGTGCTGCAATTTCTTTTGCAATTTTTCCTTCAGGTAAATTCGCTTTTCCTTCAGGATTTGGTTTCATAAGTGTCCAAAATAAAGAATGATTAT
>JABDBZ010000034.1:0-1626 GCA_013288385.1 Bacteroidota bacterium | reverse complement strand
GAAACCATTGAACCAATTCGTAAAGAAAACAAAAATTATTTCTGATTACTGCAGCAGTTGATTTATCTATTTTTGAACATTTCACATCATCACTTAAAGAAAAATCAAATGTATTAGCTGGTTGTTCATTTAATTTATTGATATAAGCTTGGTGATGTTTTGTATAATGGATCTCCATGGTTTCCTTATCAATAAAAGGCTCTAAAGCATTGTATGCATAGGGTAAAGCAGGTAAAACAAATTTATCAGTGCCTGAAATAATTTGGTTTGAAAAAGATTCAACAGCTTTTATCTTTTCTTCTCCAAAAATGCTCGTGCTCAATCCTGCTAATCCAAGCAAAGCACTTTTCTTTAAAAAATCTCTACGGTTGTCGCTCATTTTAAAATTGAATTAGTAATTGATTTTTTTCAACTGCATTTCCTTTTTGGACTGCAATTTTTTTAATAATTCCGTCGGTTGGACTCTTAAGCATATTTTCCATTTTCATGGCTTCTAAAACAAGTAATACATCACCTTTTTTAACTTCGTTACCTTCATGAACTAGTATATTGAGTACCATACCAGGCATAGGTGCTTTTATTTGATTTATTTTAGCACTTGCAATGTTATCCATACCAAGGCTGTGTAATAACTCATCGTATTTGTCTTTTAATGCAATAGTATATTTAACGGAGTTAATTTTTAAGATCATTGTTTTTTCAGCCGGATTTAATTTAATCACATCTACATTGTAAGATTGATTATTATAAATCATATGGTATTGATAAGCATTTATTTTAATAAAATCGCCTCGAATGAGTTTATCATTTAATGTGCCTTCAAAAACACCTTCGTTTTGCTTTAAATCTGCTTTAAAGAGGCCTTTATCATTTACTTTAATAGAATACATAACGGTACAAATTTAGCACTTAATTCAATAAAAAACCCCCGGTTGTTACCGAGGGTCTTAAATCATTAACAAAACTATTATTTCTTTATGAATTCGCCCATTTTATTGTCGTAATTCAGAAAATAACCACCTTTTGGTAAATTGCTTACATCAATCTTATCACCAAAGCCTTTTTTAACAACATTACCATATTGATCGTAAATTTCATACATAGTTTCAATAGGTTTACCTTTAGAAACGAAGTTAATATCTTTACTGGCTTTCATTGGAGCAAAACTGATTTCAGGAATATCGCTTACAAACTCAGCTGCCTTGCTTAAACGTGGCTGACCACTATAGTCTGTTTGACGAATACGAACTTGATTTTTACCACTATGTGGGACAATTTTGAAAGTATAATCATTTGTAACAGGTGTTCCTTTACCTTCAATCTCGCCAACTTTAACCCATTTATTCCAACGGAATTGTTCAATTGCAAAAGGAAGTTTACCGGTTTCTGATTTTGTACTCCAATTAAAGGTACCATCTTTTTCAACACTCATACTTACTACCTCATAAGTACTTTTTGGTTTCAAAACCTCAGCATTTAATACTTTAGGTTTGCAATCTTCTTTGTGATATATCTTAATCTCTACTTTGTCTCCAATATTCAGTTTGTGAGGCTTCATATCAATTTCAAAAGCACTTGAGTTAACCTCATCAGTAGTTTTGTTGCCGTTAACCTCAACCTCAGAAA
>JABDBZ010000033.1 GCA_013288385.1 Bacteroidota bacterium | reverse complement strand
GAAAAACAAAAACCAAATCGTAAATTTTTCTCAGTACTTCCTTTTTTTGTTGGATGGTATAATATGTTTAATGACTCTATTGTTAATCTTAAAAAAGAAAAAAGGAACATTGAGTATGATAAAATTAACGCGCGAAGAATTCAAAAATCTAATCTTAAAAATGCTGAACGGGAAAAAAAGGGAAAGGAACCTATTACACCAAAGTTACTGAGTAAAGATGAACCAACGCAGCGTGAAAACCTCAGAGGAATTGGCGAAGCACCTGTTATATTGGATACAGCCTTAACTAATCAAACGGCAAGGCAATTGCGCATGTTTTTATTTAGCAAAGGTTTTTTTAATAGTCGAGTTGATTGGTGTATTGATTTTAGACAAAAGAAAGTATCTGGAAAGATAAAAAAACAAAAAGCCTATCTCACCTATGAGATTGAGCCTTATTATCAATATTACATAAACAGACTAACGTACGTGCTTGAAGATAAAAAAATAGCAGATCTGTTTTATGCAGATACAGTTAATTCGTTAATTAAGAGAGGAAATAAATATGATTCGCAAACATTGCAAGATGAACGACAAAGAATAACTAATTTGTTTTTAAATAAAGGATATTATTATTTTGAAAGTGCTTATGTCAATTTTAACGTGGATAGCAATTATGCGGGCAACTTTGTTTCTGTTGAATTAATCATTCGTCAATTCTCACGAAATTACAATAGTTCAAGTGATTCAATTGTTTATGTAAATCATACTAAGTATAAAATAAATGAAGTGTACGTAATAACCGAACCTGTTGTTGGTAATATTAAAGACCTTTCTTTTAAAGATACAACTGTGATTGCAGGACATACAATAAAATTTGTTCATAACGAGCCTTTGAAATTTAAACCATCGCTACTTGTTGATTTCATTAAGATAGAAAAAGGTGCTTTATTTATTAAAGATACGGCCGAAGCCACTTTTAAAAGTTTATTGGGCTTGGGTATTTTTAAAGGTGTTACAATTCAATTCATAAAGAATGAGGATCATCCGTCAAGATTAGATTGTTATATTATTTGTTCACCACTCATTAAACAATCTATAACAGCGGAAACGGAAGGAGTAAATACATCAGGTAACTTAGGTGTTGATGGAAGTATCATTTATCAAAATAAAAATTTAAACAAGGGTGGTGAAGTACTTCAATTAAAGTTGCAAGGCGCTTTAACAGCTCAATCACAATTTAATAATGATCAGGCAACGAATGACGTTAATCAAAGTAAGATCCAGCAATTATTTAATACTGCTCAATTAGGACCAGAATTAACTTTTTCAGTACCACGTGCTTTTTTCCCATTCTCATTATTACCATTTAAAAATGAAATGATGCCGCGTACCTATATAAAAACATCGATTAATTATCAGGCGAGAGCACAGTTTGTAAGAAATATTTCTAGTGTTGAATATGGTATTACGTACCGATCACGAAATAGACTGTTCAGATATGAAGCCGTGCCCATAGAAATTTATTCGGTTACAGCAAAATTATTTGGAAGTTTTGAAACAGATTTGAGGAACTTAAATGATGCATTTTTACTGAATTCATTCGCTAATCACATCACTACTTTATCGAGATTTGGAGTTACCTATACATCCAAAGAAAATGCGATGAGTAGTAATAAACCGGTACATTATGTTCGTTGCAGACTTATGTCATCAGGTAGTATTTTAAGAACAATTTATAATGCAACAGGTGCGCCAAAAGATAGTTTAGGTAGATACGAAATCTTTAACGTACCTTTTTCACATTTCGTGAAAGCGGAATTAGAATACCGTTTTTATTTACCAATAACTAAAAGAAGTAAGTTGGTGTATAGGGTATCTGGTGGAATCGCTAAAACATTATCTAATTTAAGTACATTGCCATACGAACAAAGTTTTTTTAGTGGAGGTCCAAATAGTATTCGTGCATGGAGAGCTCGTACTCTTGGCCCTGGTGGCTATGACCCAACAAATAGTGCTACTCGTTTTGACAAAATTGGTGATATGCTTTTAGAAGGAAATATTGAATACCGTTTTCACATAATCAAATCATTTTACGGTGCTATGTTTGTTGATGCAGGAAATATTTGGCGTTTAGAAAAAGTAGCTGATAAACCCAATGGAGAATTTAGACCGGACGAATTTTATAAACAAATTGCAATTGGTGCTGGTTTTGGTATTCGTTGGGATCTCGATTTCTTAATTGTACGCGTTGATTTGGCTGTACCTGTCAAAGACCCTAAATATCCAGAGGGAGATAGATTTACATTTGATAAAAAACCATGGAAACTAACTGTTTTAAATTTTGGTATTGGTTATCCATTTTAAAAAAGAAGGAATGAAAATTACTGGCTTCACAATCATAAGAAACGCAATTAAATTCGATTATCCGGTATTGGAAGCGATACAAAGTATATTGCCAATTTGTGATGAGTTTATTGTTGGTGTTGGAAATAGTGATGACGATACTAGAAAACTAATTTTATCCCTTCAATCAGATAAAATTAAAATTATTGATTCTGTTTGGGATGATTCAAAACGTGAGGGTGGCCTTGTGTTGTCGATTGAAACCAATAAAGTATTTGATGCAATTGGAAAAGAAACGGATTGGTGTTTTTATATTCAATCTGATGAATGTGTTCATGAAAATGATTTGCATGCTATTAAGGAAGCAATGTTGAGGTATAAAGATGATAAAAAGGTTCAAGGATTATTATTTGATTACAAACATTTTTACGGACATTATAATTATATAGGAGCTGGTAGGAGATGGTACAATAAAGAAATAAGAATTATTAGAAATGATAAAAATATACGTTCATACAAAGATGCGCAAGGATTTAGAACAAGAGACAATCAAAAATTAAAAGTAAAAAAAATCAACGCTTCTATTTACCATTATGGTTGGGTAAAGCCACCGAAAGCTCAACAAGCTAAACAAGAAAATTTCCATAAGATGTGGCATGATGATGAATGGATGAAGAAAAATATTTCCTCAGTAGAAGAATTTGATTACAGTCAAATTGATTTTCTGGAAGAGTTTAAGGAAAATCATCCCGCGGTATACAAACAACGTATTACAAATGCGAATTGGAATTTTGTATATGATAAAAAGAAAATAAAAATTACCTTAAAAAATAAAATACTTTATTTTATTGAAAAAGTATTTGGATGGAGAGTAGGAGAGAACAGGAATTATATTCTATTGAAGGATTAATTTCAATTCAAATTTTTTGATTTTGGCACAAAAAACAAGAGTATAAAACCAATTGCAAAAAATGAAATAAGCGCTAATACTGATTGACGCATGCTTCCAGTTAAACCCTCTATTAAACCAAAACTAAAAGTCCCGACAACTATTCCTAATTTTTCTGAAACATCAAAAAAACTAAAGTAGCTTGCATGATCTTTTGTTTCTGGTAATAATTTTGAATACGTACTTCTTGATAATGCTTGTATCCCACCCATAACTAGACCTACACTTGCAGCTACACAATAAAATTGAATTGGAGAATGAATAAATAAAAATACACTCACGCAAATAACTATCCATATAAATATGGCAATAGACAAACCTTTAATATTTCCAATTTTTGATGAGATCCAGGAAAATAAAAATGAACCTGCTATACCTAAAAATTGGATAAGAAGAATACTTACAATTAATGCAGTTTTTTTATAATTTTCATCGGGCCAATCAATTTCTTTGGCAGCGAATAATGTAGCCATATACATGACGGTTTGTACGCCCATGTTATAAAAAAAGTAGGAGCGTAAAAATCGTTTTAATGCTAATTGATGTTTCAATTCTCTAAATACCTGAAGCAATTCCTTAAAACCTTTCAATAAAACACGTCCTTCTCTTTCTTTTGTATTATTGGCAACTCCTTTTGGTAAATATTTCAAGGTGTATTGCGCGAAGCCAAACCACCAAATAGCAACTGTTACAAGGGCAATACGCGCATCTAGGCCCGGGTAATCAAATAATTTCGAAAATGTTTTTGTTAAGATCAAAACCAAATTAATGATCAACAAAATAGAGCTTCCTAAATAGCCCAAAGCAAATCCACGGGCACTTACTTTATCCTGCATTTCAATAGTTGCAATCTCGGGTAAATATGCATTGTAAAAAACTAAACTGCCCCAATAACCAATCGTAGCGGTCAAAAATGGGAGCATTGATAAAACAATATGTTCTTTATCAAAGAAAAATAAACCCGCACATGAAAAAGAACCTAATACACAAAACTGCGCTAAAAAACGTTTTTTATTTCCTTTATAATCTGCAATACCCGACAATAAAGGAGCTGTGAAACATACTACCAGCAATGCTAACGAAACAAAATAAGAATACAACTCGGTGTTTTTAAAAACCATGCCTGCAATAGTAATATCGCTATTTACAATATTGCCACTCGCATCATGTGTTGTTTGATATTCAAAAAAAGCCGGAAAAATAGCTGAGTTTATTACCAATGGAAATACAGAGTTAGCCCAATCATAAAAAGTCCATGCTCTAATTATTTTTGGATCATTATTTACTACGCTCATATTTTTTTATTTTAAAGTATTCCTTCATCTGCAAAACTGAAATAATTTTGATCGCCAATGATCAGGTGATCAAATAATGAAATATCAAATAATTTAAGTGTTTCTTTTATTTTTTTAGTGATATCAAGGTCTTGCTCACTCGGTTTTAAATTTCCACTCGGGTGGTTGTGTGCTAAAATCACACTACTCGAATTATGTTCTATGGCTGATTTAGAAACTAAACGTATATCAACTACAGTCCCACTAATACCTCCTTTACTAATGCTTTCTGTTTTTATAACCTTGTTTCCCCTGTTTAATAAAAGAATCCAAAATTCTTCATGTGGTAGATCAGCGAGTTTAACATTTAAAATTTTAAATGCATCTTTACTCGACCCTATTTTTTGTTTTTCAGTTTGATCAACATCTTTTCTTCTCCTTCCCAACTCAAATGCAGCAGCAATATTAACTGCTTTGGCCGGACCAACACCTTTGTATTTTCTTAGATCATTCAAAGATAATTTGGCCAAAGTATTAACGTCATTTTTATGTTCATATAATATTCGTTGAGCTAATTGAATTGCCGTTTCATTGGCGCTACCCGAACCAAGTATAATGGCGAGCAATTCTGCATCACTTAATTGCTGTCTGCCCAGTTGAATTAGTTTTTCGCGTGGACGATCATCTTCTGATAAAGATTTTAAAGAGATATGTTTGATATTATTTTCCAATTTTAGGCTAATATAAAAATTATATAAATAAATTTGTACTGTAAATATGAGTATTTTTAATAACTCCTCACTATCTATTTTTAAAATAAAAGAGTATCGCTATTATATTTTAGCTCGCTTTTTTCTTACGTTTGGTATTCAGCTTCAAATGAGCACCATTAATCTTCAGGTTTATTATGAGTTTACAAAAGAAGAATATGTTTTGGGGATGTTGGGTTTAACAGAGGCTGTTCCATTTATTATTACGTCTTTTTTTAGTGGACATTATGCTGATAAATTAAATCGAAAAAAAATTATTCTATATTCTCTTACTTTGTTATTGCTTGGAGCTATAGCTTTATATATAAACAGCGCATCTTTTATTTTATTTACACGTTCATTGGGTTTAACAGCATTATTTAGTATTGTTTTCATTTTTGGAATTGTTCGTTCTTTTTTGTCTGCCAGCGTTCAGCCATTTATGACCGCTTTGATTCCAAGAAATTTATACACTCAGTCTTCCACATGGAATAGTACTGCCTGGCACATGGGCGCTATTATTGGTCCGGTTGTTGCAGGTTTAATTTATGGATACAGAAACGAATTGCATGCTGATTGGTGTTATTTACTCAATATTATTTTATATGTTTTAGCTCTATTGTTTATTTTATTAATTAAGTACACACAAACTTTTGTAGTAGAGCAAACCGAATCTATAAAAGAAAGCATGAAAGTTGGGTTAAATTTTGTTTTTAAGAATAAAATCGTATTAAGTGCTTTATCACTCGATTTGTTTGCTGTTTTATTTGGAGGAGCAGTGGTTTTAATACCAGCCTTTACAGACAAAATTTTAAAGCTTGGTCCAGAGGCTTATGGCTTATTACGTACTGCACCTGCCATTGGTGCTGTGGTTACAGCCTTAATTGTTTCAGTAATTCCTTTAGGTAAAAAAGCAGGAGTGGCTTTGTTATGGTCGGTAGCGGCTTTTGGTATTTTCACAATTCTTTTCGGGTTGAGCACTAATTATTGGTTGGCATTTTTTATGTTATTCTTAACAGGTGCTTTTGATAATATCAGTGTGGTGGTTCGTCACAGTATTCTACAATTAATGACACCTGATAATATGCGTGGCAGGGTAAGTGCAATTAATAGCGTTTTTATTGGTTCGAGCAATGAGATAGGAGCTTTTGAAAGTGGAGTAGCAGCAAAAATTTTGGGATTGGTACCTTCTATTGTTTTTGGTGGGGCCATGACAATTTTAGTTGTGTTGGGAATTCATAAATTAAATCCTGAATTAAAAGATCTGGATTTAAATAAAGAAGAATAATGGAAGAGGGAATCAAAGAATTGTTAGAAGAGAAATATCTTCAATATAATTCAAAAAACTTTATTGAGAATGATCCGGTTTTAATACCTCATTTATTTGCAAAGAAAGAAGATATTGAAATAGCTGGTTTTTTAGCTGCGACCATCGCATGGGGAAATAGGAAGTCGATTATTAAAAATGCAAACTCATTAATGGAATTAATGAACGGCGTACCGCATGAATTCATTTTAAATTATACAAATAAAGATCTTAGGAAATTTCAATTGTTTGTTCATCGTACTTTTAATGGAACTGATTGTACTTTTTTTATTCAATCACTCAGAAATATTTATTTAAAACATCATGGTTTGGAATCTGCTTTCACAAAAGGATTGAAACCAAATGATTTGGACATCAAAAACGCGATAATTCATTTTCGAAAATTATTTATTGAAACAAAACATCAAAGTCGAAGCGAAAAACATATTTCTGATCCGGAAAAAAATTCGAGCTCTAAAAGATTGTGTATGTATTTAAGATGGATGGTGAGAAACGATAAACGTGGAGTAGATTTTGGAATTTGGAAAAAAATAAAACCATTGCAATTATGTTTGCCTTTGGATATACATACCGGAAACGTAAGTAGGAAATTAGGTTTACTTAACCGAACACAAAATGATTGGAAAGCGGTTGAAGAAATAACACAAACATTGCGACAACTTGATCCTAATGATCCAATTAAATATGATTTTTCTTTATTTGGAATTGGTGTGAATAAAGAAATTTAGACAAGCCTAAGTTTTTTTAAAAAGTCAAAATGCTATATTCTTTGGCGTTTTATATGATACAATTCTTTTAAATCTGCGAGTAAAATAAGAGCAATTGCTTAATAAGTGATTTATGTAAGATTCTTAATTAACTCTATAACACTTTAGGTGTTGAATATCATCTCCTTTGTAAAATAAATTTAGTAATCAATTAAATCCAAAAAAATGAAAAAAAATCTATCAAATTTTAAAATGGCGATTGTAGCATTGGGAATAATTTTCTCAACTACCGCAAATGCTGCTTTTATAGCAGTTACATCAGGAAACTGGAGTAGTACTACCACGTGGGGTGGACCAGCACCAACTGCAACTGTTGCAGCTCAGGATATAACTATTCCTGTAGGAATTAATGTAACACTGGATGCCGACGTAACATTTGTTGGAGTAGCAAACAGTTTTATTGTTAACGGTACACTTGTAAATAGTACGACTAACGGAATTACAATTACACAAGGTGTTTTAGCCGGTAGCGGAACTATATCTATTAACCGCGTTACTTTCGCAACTCTTGGAACAATAACTTTTTCAGGAGTAATGAATTTAAAGAGATTAATTAACTCAACAACAGCATTAGCTTTTGTTGCAATTGCTAATATTTCTGATACGTTGGATCTTCAGGCTGGTAGTTTATTGTTAAATACAAATAGTAATCTTGCTATGTTATCAAATTCAACAGTAAAAGTAAGTAGTGGTTCTTTAACTATTGGTGGTGGTATATTTAATTCAAGTAATGCTTATAATGTAATGTACACAGGTAGCTCAAAAGTTACCGGTATTGAATTAAATACATTAACTCTGCAAAATGCTTATTTAAATATGACTAATAATACACAAACAGTTACATTAAGTAATAACGCAATTATTAATGCAAACATGAATGTTACTTTAGGTAAAATTGCATTAAACGGAAAGGTACTTACTCTTAAAGGAAATCTTAATTTAGCAGCTGGAAGTAATTTTATAAGTACTCCTACATCTGATTTAACTATTCAAGGTACAGGTACTTTAAATAGTCCCTTAACTTTTGACCCGGCTTCTTCAATAAATGATCTTACTATTAATAGAACTGCAACAGGTTTAGTAAAAATTGCTAGTCCACTTAATGTATCGGGCCATTTAAATTTAATGAATGGTGATTTTAGCCTCGAAAGTGGTTCTATATTAACAATGACTGCGGCCAGCATAGTGCATGTTGAAAGTGGTAGTGTGACATTAAATACAGGAGTGTTTACTGGTACTGCATCATATAATGTAGAATACATGGGAGCTGCTAATTCAACAGGCGGTATTGAATTGAATGGAACAGGTTTAAATAACGTAATGGTAAATTATGTAACAACTGCTAATATGGTTACAATTAATAGCAATGCTTCTATTACAGGTACCTTAAGTATGATAAAAGGAATGTTAAACTTAAATGGAAAAAATTTAACTCTTAATGGAGCGATTTCACAAAATGTAAACTCACAATTTATTGGTAACCCTGGTTCAGAATTAAATTTAAATTTAGTTTCTGTAACAAATGATACATTATTTTTTGATAATTCAAATTTGAACAATCAAACATTAAGTAAATTAAAAGTTAATACAACAGGAACAATTGCAATTGTGCTTGGTTCAAGATTGGTTATTGCTAATGAATTAAATTTGACTCTTGGTAAAATTGAAATTGGAAATAACGATCTTGTAATTATGTCGGCTGCATTAATAACAGGATCTGATGATACAAAATATATTATTACTTCTCAAGCAGCATCTGGCTCATTAGTAATGAATGTTGTTGCGGGATCTTCTTATGTTACTTTCCCAATTGGAACATCTATTAATTATTCTCCGGCTTACGTGCAACAAAATGCATCAGCTACTACAGGAAGTTTTAGTGTAAGAGCAATGAATACTGTTTTAAGTGGCGGTACTGTGGGTATATTAAACTCAGCATCTTTAAAAGTAGTTGACAGAACATGGTTTGTTTATTCTGGTGTATCATCTATAAATGTAAACCTTAAGTTTGGTTGGGTTATATTGGCAGAATTGAATGGCTTTAATAGAACTAATGCTTATGTTAGTCATTTTACTAATTCAGCTTGGGATAATACAGCTGCTGCAAATGCATCAGTTGGTTTAAATAACACTTTCGAATTATCTAGAATGGGTTTAACATCGCTGAGTCCGTTTGCAGTTACTGAAAATGGTCAGCCATTAGGATTAAAAGAAATATCAATATCAACTGGTTTTGAATTATATCCAAACCCTTCGAAAGATGTTATTCATATTAAATTGATTAATTCATCAAGCACTTATAAATATGAATTGACTGATATTACTGGAAGAACAATATTGTCAACTTCAAATAGTAATGACTTAACTAAATTTGAAATTTCAAATTTGGGAACTGGTTGTTATTTTATTAAAGCTACAAATCTTACCGATAATACAATGATCGTAAAACGTTTCATTAAAGACTAAATAGTGTTGTAAAAAGCCTCCTAATCAGGAGGCTTTTTAATTTTTAATTTAAATCAAATAATCAAACTAAGAAATTATGAAAAATTATATTTTTATTACGGTTGCGTCATTCGTTATGATGACATCCTGCAAAGATCCACAAAAGGACGAATTGGTAATGCGCCAAAGAGACTCTCTTTTAAAAGTTATTGATGAACGCGAAACTTCTGTGAATGAATTTATTGCATCTTTCAATGAATTAGAGAAAAATTTAGATTCGGTTAGTGCTAAACAACATATTATACTTCTCAATTCAGATAAATTAAGTGATACGAAGTTAAATCAAAAGGCACGTATAAGTGCAGAGATTAAAGCTATTAATGAATTAATGGATTCAAATAGTAAACAACTAAAAACACTCAACGGTAAATTGAATCGCTCTGATAAAAAGAATGCTCAATTAATAAAAACAATCGAAGTTTTAAATAATCAGATAAATCAAAAAAATAGCGAATTAGCTGAATTAAATGAAAGATTAAATTCGCTTCATGCTCAAGTAGAACAATTATTAACATTTGTTGATATTCTTTCTACAGATAATATGGCGCAGTCGCAAGTGATTAGTGATAAAACTGCTGAATTGCTTACTGCTTATTATATTGTTGGGCATTCAAAGGATCTTCAAAAATCAAATTTAATTGATAAAAAAGGTGGTTTGTTGGGAATTGGAAGGACATCTAAGTTAAATGAAAATCTGGATATTAATATGTTTACCAAAATTAATTACAACGAAACAACAAGTATTCCAATCAATAGTAAAGAAATGAAAATTATTACTCCACACCCAACGGATTCTTACAGTTTAGATAAAACGGATAAAATGATTAATAATTTAATAATTATAAATCCTGAAAAATTTTGGAGTGAATCAAAGTATTTAGTTATTACTAATTAAATAATTTTTGTTGAAGTCTCTTTATTGAAAATTATTATTTCAATTAAATAAATCCTTTCTCTCAAAATAAAAATAGAGAAAGGATTTATTTTAAATAATAAATGGGATGTTTTTCATTATACATTCTTATAAATCGTATAGCCTGTTTCTTACGTTTGTTTTTGCTTAAGCTTTTAAACTGCTTGTAGACTTCTTCGTCACTTTGTAATAAAAAATCGAGATAGTCAATATCAAAACTAAATATTTTGCCGTTGTAAAAACTCATCATGAATTCATGAAGCTCTTTTGTTTTTACTGCTCTTCCGGTTCCCATTCCATACATAGGATCGTAAATACCATTATAATAACCTGTAACTTCTATAACACCTACAAAATAACAAATAGCACCAAAAACGGGCACTCTATAAAAGTTGCCCTTATAATTAACAAATAATGTTTTGTTTTGTACTAAGCCCCATATTTTTTTTGTTTCGAGTGTAAAAGTTGTGGAAGCATACGTAAAGTTGATTTTATCTTCTAAAGTTACTTTATAATAGAAATCAATTTGTTCTTTATTTATTGGTGTAATAATGAGTTCTTTTTCTATCGCATTGTTTTTTCGAAAATCAGTTGGTGTTAAATAAATGCCGTCTTTACAATTTTCATTTTCAGGAATAAGAACGCTATCACTTTGTGCCAAAGAGAATCCGCCCCACAATGATATTAGTAATATAATTAATCGAGTAACCATTAATATTTAATTATTTTTTGTATCTTAGGTGATACAATTATGCGTATAATTTTCGTATCATTCATTTTACTAGTGCAAGTTACAATGTTTTCGCAAAACAATTGCAATACATTATTAAAAGCCAAGATGGCAAATGGCTCACTACCCGCAGAATTTAATGTGTTAGTGCAAGGAAATATCCCACAGATAATCAAAGATCAGGATGTTTTGGGTGTGCATGTAAATTACTATTCTGGTAATATAGCTTCCGTTAAGACTTCCCTTAGTTCTATTTCTAAATTGATTAGTCAAAAATATGTTCAGTTTATTGAATTCAAACCTTCAAAAGCAAAAACCATGAATGATACTATGGTGGTTAAAAACCGTATTAAATCGGTGAAGCAAGGCTTGGCTCCTTTAACACAAGCATATGATGGTACAGGCGTTATTGTTGGAATTATTGATACAGGAGTAGATTTTAATCATCCCGATCTTAAAGATGCGAGTGGTAATACACGCGTTCAATTTATTTGGGATCAAAATCCAACTTCAGGCTCTTCTATTCCAATGCCTTATAATTATGGAATTGAATGGACAGCCGCGCAAATAAATGCAAGTGTGTGTACTCATAATGATCTGGCTAATTATGGACATGGAACGCACGTTACAGGCACTGCTGCCGGAAATGGCTTGGCACTTGGAAGATTTGAAGGAGTGGCACCAAAAGCGGATATTATTGTTGTGGCTCTAAACTTTAATAATACAACCAATACAATTTATGCAGATGCTTTAAGTTATATTTTTAATAAAGCTAATTTAGCGGGGAAGCCCTGTGTAGTAAATGCAAGTGTAGGAGATTACTACGGAAGTCATGATGCCACCGATTTGGAAGCGCAACTCATGAATAATTTAATAATAGCACAATCGGGTAGGGTGTTGGTTGCAGCAGCAGGAAATGGCGGAAATATAAAATTTCATACCAAAACAAATATTTCAAATACAGATACAATTTTTACCTGGTTTACAAATACAACTTCGGGTTTGGATTATTTTTTATATGCAGATACGTTGAATATTAAAAATGTGCAAACAAGTATTGGTGTAAACAGACCAAGTTTTACTGACCTCGGAAGAATCCCATTTCATAATTACAATTACGCTTTGAATACACAACAAGTTGATACGCTCAAATATAATAATCAACGGATTGGAATTGTTACAACAAATGCTGCCATTAATTCTTTTGGAGTATATGAATTGTATTATCATATAGATGCCGATTCTTTAAATTATAATTGGCGTATAGAAAGCAAAGGCAATGGAATGCACGATGCCTGGGATTTTGATTTTGTAAGTACAGGTTTACCAACTTCAACTGTTTATCCAAATATAGTTAAGTACATAATGCCGGATACTCTTTCTACCCTTGTTTCTGGTTTTCAATGCAGTAAAGAAGTAATTACGGTTGGAAATTACACCAATTTAAATCATTGGTATGTTGTAACAAATACAATACAATCAAGTGCAGAAGTACCCGGGCATATAAGTGCAACAAGTAGTGAGGGACCAACACGCAACAATATTATTAAACCGGACGTTGTAACTACCGGAGATAATGTTTTTAGTTGTATGGCTTTAGGAATGCAAAGTTTTTTAATGACCAATGCGCCAACAGCAGTTGCTCCAGGCACTATGCATGTACAAGGTGGTGGCACTTCTGCTGCATCTCCGGTTGCAGCAGGATTAGCAGCTTTATATTTACAAGCACACCCAAACGCAACTAATCAACAGGTGAAACAAGCTATCATGAATTGTACTTATGGTGATGGCTTTACTGGATCTCTGCCAAATAATGTTTATGGTTATGGAAAACTGGATGGAATGGGAGCTATGGTGTGTACAATTTTCACGGGAATTAATCAAATCAATTTAAGCGAAGGTTTAAATGTATTTCCAAATCCATTTAATGGCAAAGCAGAATTACATATTGAAGAAAACACAAACGCATCTGTTTTTGTTTATGATCTTTCAGGTAAATGTTTATTAAAAGAAAATTTTAGTGGTAATGATTATACACTAGATGTATCTAAAATTAATAATTACAAAGGTTTGATATTTGTTTCTATACAAACTAATAAACGAATATATTCTGCCAAATTAATTAGTAACTAATTCATGCGTGTTGCCAGCAATAAGGTAAGAGATCTCTTAGCTTTCTTTCATTCTGAACTTCAAAATCTTTATTCAACAAATGAAATTAATGAACTTGCATATAGAGTGTTTGAACATTATTTGCATTTTAGCAGAGAAGATCTAAAAAGAAAATTGGATGAAAATGTAAATCAAAGTGAATTGATCTTAATTTACGACTCAGCTAAAAAACTGGCAACAGCAGAGCCTTTGCAATATGTGTTGGGTGAGACTTATTTTTATAAATTTCCTTTTTTTGTAAACAAACATGTTCTTATCCCGAGACCAGAAACTGAGGAATTAGTTGAATTAATTTATAAAGAAAATAAAAATAAGTCCCTATCTATTTTAGATTTAGGAACAGGAAGCGGTTGCATTCCGATTTCATTAAAATGTTTAATTCCCAATTCAAAAGTGGAAGGCTGCGATATTAGTGAAGATGCTTTGATTGTTGCAAAAAGAAATACCGAAAGAAACAAAGTAGATGTACATTTTTTTAAATCAGATATTTTGAATTTAGAAAGTGGTTTAACTCATTATGATATTATTGTAAGTAATCCTCCATACATCAAGCAAAGTGAGGCAAATCAAATCCATGATAACGTAAAAAAACATGAACCTCATTTAGCTTTGTTTGTTGATGGGAATGACCCGATTATTTTTTATAAAAAGATAATTGATTTCTCAACCACGCACTTAAACTCAAAAGGTAAATTATATTTTGAATTGAATCCTTTAACTTCAGAAGAAGTAAAAGCCTATGCTCAAAGTAAAAATATTTTTTCAGAAATTATTTTGATGAAAGATATGTCTGGAAATATCAGGTTTTTAAAAGCTGTTAAATCTTAATTTACCTTTACAACCTGAAAAGAATTGCAAAAATAATTCTTTGCTCAGATTTCACTAAATCTGGTTTCCAACCCGGAGTTAACGGAGAAGTTGTATACCCTGTTGGTGAAGTTACTCCACCTGGTCCTGCAAAATAATTTACGTTTGTTTGACGATGAACAAATTCTATACGAAATAATACATGTTGATTTGGCATCCAATCTAAATTGGTTGAACAGTCAAATCCTTCGAACGGATCGCCGGGATTTGTACTAAAAGGAAATGCACCTGCTGTTGTAGTTGGATTAGTTGGGTTTGGTAAAGGATTAGCTTGACCCGGAGGAAGAAGTACCAAATAACGACCAGGATTATTCATATAACCACCTCCCCAAGTCCAGGCAAATTTGTTTTTTGCAAACCACATCCTATTATAAAACATTATGCTTGCAAAATATTGTTTTGGACCTTGAGTAGCATTACCATCTGTCAATCCATTTACACCACCACCTTTTTCAAAACCAAAATCGGCCGTTAAAGAAAATGCCATTTTGCTTACTCCTTTGGATTTTGGTCGATTTAAATAACGTACCATTAAACTATTATCTGAATGAAATCTTTTTCGTGCAGGTATTCCGGCTGCATCTGCACCATAATAATCATTGGTTAACATTTTTATGTTTTCATTAGGGCACCAGGTTAAATTACCACCAACACCGGGTTGTTTATTAAACATACCATAACTCTGCCAGCCATTAATAATCCATGGTTCAATTTTTAATTTTTTTGTTGCGAAAATTTGAATCCTCATTCCATTAAAAAACCAAGGCGTATTATCTGAAGTAAACGAGGCTTGATATTCCCAATTTTCTACTTGATAGTAAGAGTTAAGTCCAACATAAGACATAAACATACCTGCATCAATATTAATGCCATGCAATACATTAAAATGATAGCCTGCATTTGCTTCAGCTAAATACCGATATACATTATCTAATTGATATTGACCTTTAAAAACACTGTAATCATTTCTTGGAATAAGTACAGAGCGCGTACCAAATTGAGTTACAATGTGAGCTCGTGCTCCTTTATAATAAAAATCTCCTCCTAGGTGTGCTGCACTTACTTCCATTTCATTATTGCGGGCCAGAGCTGTAGAACCAACTACTGTATTATCAATTGGGTCATTAAAAGAATGTGTAGCATTAACATCAACCATTACAGTTGGCGTAAAATATTTTCCCACCATAGTAGGTGTTGATCTTCTGTCACCACCATTCCACCAAGAGCAATCCATGCCCTCCAAAGGTTCTCCTTTTTGTTTGTTCACTTTTGTACTGTCATCATCATCTTGGGCGAAGGCTGTGAATATAAATCCAAAAAGGGCCATACTCAGTAAAAGTTTTTTCATGATTTTGTTTTTTTGATCAGTATTATGTTTTGAATATTGAAGTATTACAAATGTATTTTTTAAAGACCAAATATAAAAACTCATTTCAAATGAGAGAAATAAATGATTTCAAATAATTACAAACTATATTATAAGAAAATTTAAGCGAGGGTATTTGCTTTTTGAGGTATTAAGTAAGAAGGAGAATTCAAAAAGTCTCTTCTTGAGCCGAGGAGAACAATATAAAGCTTTAGAATATGAAATAAAGTTTATATTGCGTGTTCCTTGCTCTTGAGAAAAGAGAATTAATTAATTATGGGTAACAAAGCGTAATTTTTTCCGAAATACATCATTTGCTCTGTAAAGTCTTTTGGATATTCAATTTTTACATCTGAAATTTTATTTCCTTCCATCACAGGAATTAATTTAGGTTGAATAAATCCTGCATAAGGTGCAAAATTTAATTTGTTATAACGATCTAAGACTTCTTTGTGCAAAGCCTTATTAATCTTTACGCCATAGTTTTCTACCAGATCATGTCCGGCTTTATAATCGCCTTTTGATTTAATTCGTTGAATTTCTTTTAAAAGATCTCCGAATAGTTTTTTTAATTTATCGTAATTGTTAATTACATAAAATGTTTTACCATCCTTGTTTATTTTTTCGATTACTTTTTCTTTTTCACCTTTTTCAAAAACCCAGGCAGCTACTAATTGGCGATTTCTCATATGTGCTTCTTCTAAATTATCTCCTAATTTTAAACGTGACATTTGAATTAATAAACCTTTAGTGATATATTCATCATAAGCTGCTTTGCCATAATCTAAAGAGGACATCACGCCAAGTTCAACTAATTTTTTATCATATAAATAATACAAGGCAACTAAATCAGCACGTGCTTCTTCTAAAGTGGATGCATAATTTTTAAGTGTATTGGCAGGCTGATCAATTCCCGATTCAATTTGTCCCGATGCGTGCCCAATAACTTCATGCATATCCGTATGTAATTTATCAGCAAGAGGGGCAAATTTGGTGACACGATTTTGAATTTCTTCCGTTAAATAAAATTCTTTTATAACGCCCGAACCGGCCGCCATATCATACGCTTCAACAATGTTGCCAAGGTTAACAGATTTTGAACCATGCTGTTCGCGAATCCATTCGTTGTTTGGAAGATTAACTCCAATTGGAGTGCTCGGTGCGGCATCACCACTTTCCATCACTACATTAATAACTTTTGCAGCTATTCCTTTTACGTTTTTCTTTTTGTGTTCTGTTGCAATAGGCGAATTATCCTCAAACCACTGCGCATTATCACCAATTAATTTAATGCGCTTAGTGGCTTCCATATCTTTTAATGAAATAACCGATTCATATGTTCCCTTGAAACCAATTGGATCATTATAAGTTTCAATAAAACCATTTACAACATCAATGGCCGATTCTGTATCTTTTGCCCAGGCAATACTGTAAGTATCAAAATCTTTTAAGCTACCTGTTTTATAAAAAGTAATCAATTTATCTAAAGCATCTTTTTGTGATGCATTTTCAGCAACTGAAGATGCCTTCTCTAACCAAAAAATAATTTTTTCAATAGAAGAAGAATACATGCCGCCAAGTTTCCATATTTTCTCTACTAGTTTGCCATTTTCTTTAATCAGCTTAGAGTTTAAACCAGTCATAACAGGCATTTCCTTATTGTCTTTATTTACATCTTTATAAAAATCAGTTGCTTCTGTTTGCGAAACACCTTCGTAAAAATTTACGGCGGAGTTTTTTACAAGATCAACCTTAGGATCTAAGTTTACTTTTTTAGGAGCAATTTTTGGATCAAAAATGATAGGGGAAATACGTGCTTTAAATTGTTCAATGGTTTCGTTATTGTTTACAGGGAAATTTTTGACATTTGAACTTTTTACCAAAGTTGCAAAAAACTCTTTTGAAAATTCCGGTAATATTTTATCAGAACTATAATGATGATGAATTCCATTTGAAAACCAAACACGTTTGGTGTATTCCATGAACTTAAGATACTCGTTAGATTTTTTATCACCGGTATATGAGTCTGCTATATTTTCTAATGTTTTGCGAACAGTTAAATTGAATTTATAATTCTGATCCCACATTATGTCTCTTCCACATAATGCAGCTTCTGATAAATAATACAATAATGTTCTTTGTTGAATACTTAGTTCATTGAAACCGGGAACCTGATACCGTAAAATTCTGATATCAGCAAATTGTTCAGTTTGATATTGAAATGGTTCTTCTTTTACATTCATGGTAAGTGTATCTTTTTTAGAACTGTCTGCATTGGCAGTTTCATTGGAATGACTATTACAAGCGACCATTAGGGCTGCTAAAGGAATAGAGAGAAAACTAGTTTTTGAAAACATAATAAATAATTGAAATACGAAGATAAGTATTAGAGAACCAATTCGGTTTAAAAAATTGATTTTTATATGACTGGTAAATTTTTGGGTTTAATGGAGAAGAGCTGAATAAATTTAAATTATTACTTTAACGCTTCCGGGTTTAAAATAGTAGGATCGTATCCTTTTAAATACTTGAATTCGATTTTCACACTTTCTTCGTTTTTCAAATTCAAAGCAAATAAATCTATTTCAAAAGTTGGTAAATTAAAGTTTGTAGTTAATGGTTTTCCATTGATAATAATTTCTTTTAAGCCAAAACCTTTACCGTTTGGACCAGCAGGATTACTTATAAAAATATTTTGAAACGAATAAATTCCTTCAATTGTAAAACTTGCATTTTCTTTGTTTGCTTCGTTGTTTGTTGTAATTGCACCCGGATTTAAAATGAGAGGTTTTAAACGCGGGGTACAGTCTTTACTATACAAGATCTCAATTTTTACATTTTCACCGGTTTTTAAACCGAGAGAAGTCAGATCAACCATAAACATGTCACCATTAATTTTATTTTTTGTTGGCTTACCGTTTACTAATGTTTGGTTCACACAATATCCCATTCCTCCCGGACCATAAGAGTTTTTAATAAACAAGTTTTTGCCGTTATATGTGCCTTCTAAATATAAACTTCCTCTCACATTTAATTGGGCGCTTATTGTATTTGTAAATATGCAAGCAAATAAAAAAGACTTGATAATTAATTTTTTCATTTTATGGTTTTAAAGTAGAGATTGAAATTAAGAAATTTAATCAAAATGTAAATTTAATTTTTCTCTTATGATTTAACAATAACGTTTTTGCCTTTAATTTTTATATAATTAATTTTAATAGACAATAATTAGAAACATGTGTAAAAAAATAATTTTAGGAATTTGTCTTGCTTTGTTTTTCACAAAAACCGATGCACAAGATTGCTTTAAGGATTGTATGGAAAGGATGACAGAGGCCACTAATAAAGGGATTACAGATCGGGAGAAAGTGGAAATAAGCATGAAAGCGAATATGGAAATAGTTAAAGCAATTATAGGATGTAAATTTCCTGCCACTTTATTAAAAGCAATAAATGGAAAAACAATAACTGTAAATGATTTTAAAGGGAAACCTGTATTCGTAAAATTCTGGTTTGCTTCCTGTCCTCCTTGTATTCCTGAAATTGAACCTATTAATAAACTGGTGAAAGAATTTGGAGATACAGTAAAGTTTCTATCCATAAGTACAGATGACGAAACTACCTTAAAAGAATTTTTAAGTGATAAGAAGTTTAATACTTTGCATGCATATTTTGATAGAGATAAAGCCGCAAAAGAATTTTGTGCGATTGGTGGGTATCCTTTTAATTTGATTTTAGATCAGAGTGGAATTGTAAAAGATGTTTGGTCGGGAGGTAATAGTTATCCTGATAAACAAGCTGAATTTTATGAACGCGTTAAGAAAAACTTGAAGGAATTAGTTGAAAAGGAAAAGAAAAAATGATTAGCTACAGTTTATACGTGAGCCCAAAAATGCTACTGCCACCGGCAAACGCCATTTGGTTATAAGAATAACTAAATTGAAGTTTTTTTACTTTGAAATTAAAACCAAAACATAAACCATTAGCGCCTCTTCGTTCAGGTAAACTAAATTCACGTTGTCTGCGATAATTAAAACCTACCATAACGGTGAAATTTTTTGAAAACAATAATTCAGTACCAAAACTTAAATGGCGCATAAAATTATCTACATTGCTTCCAAACTTTGCATAAAATTTTTGAAACTTGGTGCTGTCAGTAGGTGCTTTGCCGGTATCAAATGGATTGCTTTGTCCTGCAGTGTCAATTGGACTAACATATTTCAAATTCCATTTTAATAAATTATCATAAACAATTAATAAACGAATAGGCGCTTTTTTTAATTTTTTACTTAAACCAAATTGAACTGTTTTTGGCAAAGTCATTTGTTGTCCTGGTGTAGTGGTTAAATCTTTCCAAACATGACCAATGTTTTTAGCAACAATAGATACCACAAAATCTTTTTTTGTATGATAGGTTCCCCCAAAATCAACTGCGGTTGCAAAAGCTTTATAAGCTTCGTATTGTGATAAAATATTTTTTACTCCAATTCCTATATTAAAATTGGTGTCTTCTGGTAAATGCCAGGCGTAATTTAAAGTTAAGCAATAATCGCCTGCTCTAAAGCTTCTGGTTTCATTACCCAACTCATCATAGCCTTTAAATTTTCCATAATCTAAAAAACCTAAAGAGGCAGCAAAAATTCCAACTTTTTCGAAGTTTTTAGCATAAGCTAAATAACCAAAATTCATATTGCTCACATAGTTGCAATAATTCATAGTGGCTTGGTTGCTCATGTTTTTATTTAGCAACGAAGGGTTGGAGTTTATTAAGTTAATATCATTTCCCCATACACTCATGTTGTTACCTCCAACACCTGCGGCACGACTAGTCATTGGTAAACTAAGGAAGCTAAAATTATTATTGCCACCAACTTGTGCTTTTATTGAAAAGCTAATAAGAAAAACGAGAAGATATGAGGTAATCTTTTTCAATACAAGTTTAAACGGTTAAAAAGCAATTCTATTGTGCAAAAATAGTGTTTTTTTAATCGGTTTTAATCGTTAAAAAGCAATTAGTTTTTAATCAATTTCAAATTACAAATACCGTTCTTGTTTTTTAAACTAACAATATAAACGCCATTTGGCCAATCTTTGGCATTGATATTAATTTGATCACTTGTAATTTTATTTTTTTGTTCAATTATGGAACCTGTTATATTTTGAACAATATAATCTATTTCCTGAGTTGTTGAACTATTATATTTTAAATGAAAAACATCATTAGAAGGGTTTGGGTAAACAGAAAAAGCACTTGTAAGATCCATTTTATTTTCATGAACAGATGCAACATATGTCCAGATGCTGTCAGCATATTCAGGGTGATCAATAAATGGATTTCTATTATGTTGGTATTTATAAAAAATAGAATCGTTTCTTGCTATTTCCTTTGCGCTCACTGGATCCTGATGATGCCAATTCATAAGTACATTTAATTGCCAAGGTAAAATGGTTGCTTTGTTTGTCGCATCAGATGTTCCCCAGGTAATATCTTCTCCATAATATCTAACAGTCATATATAAATAACTTCTGGCAATATCACCTTTAAATTCATTAGTAGGTTCAAACACTGTCAAGCTATAACCAGGGTCAATGCAGGTTCCTAATTTACTCCCATTTAAGCTTACAAAACTTACAAGCAAGGCTGTTCCGTATGGATAATTTGCACGTACACTATTTACTAAAGCATCAGTTGGATAAACATTAAAGAGATCAGAATCTGGCCCGCTTTGTCCATTAAACCAAGCTTGTGGCCAAACACGTGAGCGATCAAAACAATCTCCCTCAACCATAAAAACGCCACATTCATTTGAGCCAAATGTAAATTCGTAAGGTTGTGGAAGAACAGGATCGTAGCTATACATATCCCAAACTTTGCCATTTGATTTTGCATCTGTTTTAGGAAATGCAGAAAATAAATTGGAATAAGGAATTACAGTGTGATTTTTAATGATATCATGCAAAGCTGTTTTTAATTGAAAACCGGTGTTGCCTTGAGCTGTGACGTAATAAGTGGGTGGGATTTGAGCTTGAGAAAAAACAGAAAATAAAATTAGTATAAAGCAAATATGTTTCAAGATACAATTAGTTTAGTTCTTCAAAGCCAATAACCACTCAATAGCTTCTTCTTCATTTTTAAAAATTCTTGCAGGATGCTTGTAACGTGATGTAGTTAATTTTAAATAGAATGTGGCAACAATGCGTTGATGTAGTTCTCTGACTAAAATAGCTTCGCCTTTTTTATTTGGATAATTTGCAATAAACTTTGTTGCTTCCGGAGTTAATTCATGTATTGAGTCACGTGCATCAACTAATACCAACAATGCTTTGCCATGCGCCAATTTTTCGGCCGAACTAATTTGAGCACGGGCTTCTTCTAAATCAATCTCCAAATCATTATCTAAAAATCTGAGTTTAAGTAAACCCTCTTTTGTTATTGAAATCACAGATGTTTTTGTTGTAATTTCTGCATTTAGAATCATACTACAAGATACTCAAATAATTTGAACAAACAAAATTAAACGATGTTATAAGTTGTTTTATCATATTATTTGGCTTAGTAATCGAACTCACTTAAAGTCAGAAAGGATTGATTCCAATTCAGTTTTATTCAATTTTTTTTCAGCAAAATAAGTGTGATTTCTATTCATTTTAGTTGCAAATGTTGCTGGTATAGCGCCACTCCATTTTTTATCTATTTGATTTATAAAGTCATTTCCATTTATTTCATCCAATAAAACACATTCCATTTTGTAAGTATGTTTTTTTAAAAAAGGATCAACCCTCAGCTTTAAATCTTCTTTAAAATCTAAACAGACCAATAGTACTTTTACTTTTTCATTTTTATGTTTCATGGCAAATGAATCAAACTCGGGTAGTTCATTTACACAAGGTACACACCAGGTTGCCCAAAAATTTATAATATAAATTGTATCACTCTTATTATCTATTCGTTTTAAGAGATCCGCAATTTTATATACACCGCTTACTTGCTGTGAAAAACAGACACCAACATAAAATAAAAAACTAATTATTATTTTTATCCTTAAAGTCATATTCCTTAAACAAAGTTTTTATGTCCGTTATCAATCTGTTTACTTCTATACTATCCGTGCCATCATAGAAGCCTCTAATATGTTTATCTTTATCTATCAAGGCAAAATTTTGTGTGTGAATAAAATCTTCTTCCCCACCATTTCCCTCTTCAGCATTCAATAAATAACTCTTCCTTGCCATTTCATAAAGTTCCTTTTTACTTCCTGTAACAAATAACCATTTTGTATCTGTAACGCCATACTTTTTTGCATGCTCTGCTAATTGAGGTACCGAATCATTCTCGGGATCAACAGTATGAGATAATATCATAAAGTCTTTTTTATTTTTAAACTCTTTGTAAACGCGTGTCAACTCCATGTTCATTATTGGACAAATACTTTTACAAGTGGTGAAAAAATAATCTGCAACATATATCTTTCCATCAAAATCTTTATCGCTTACCGGTTTATTATATTGATCAATAAACGAAAATTTTCCAACAGTGTGATACATTGTATCATTTACTTTCAATGGTGCCTTAGGCCCAAAGTAAGGTAATAGCCGTAAAGGTTTGTCTTTCTTCTTATCAATAATATACCACCCAATGAAAATGGCAAGTATTAAAATAAAAAATCCAATGATACTATTTCTCGTATTCATATTCCAAAGGTAAAACAAAACTTTTTGCTATAGTGCCTTTGTAGTTAATTTATTAAATTTGTGATATGGCAATTTTTAACGGGAAGAAAAATAATGAAACAGAAATTGGTTTTGGAAGCAAAAACTACCAAGACTCTGTTCGGTTTTTAAATATTGATGGTACTGTAAACGTTAAGCGTACCGGATTAGGATGGAAGAATAATATTGATATCTATCATTGGTTGATCAATATTTCGCTTAGGAGATTTATTTTGATGGTGATTTTATTTTATGCTTTTATCAATATGTTTTTTGCTACCATTTATTATTTAGTTGGTTCCGAAAATTTTGGTGGTTTATTATCAAAAAGTGAAATGAATAAATACATCGATCTTATTTTTTTTAGTTCCCAAACTATTACAACTGTTGGTTACGGACATGTGTATCCCATCGGTCATTTAGCTAGTATCATTTCTTCAATTCAATCTTTATTGGGTCTAATGATTTTCGCAATTATTTTACCTTCTTTATCAAGTAATAAATTTGATGGGATACTTGTAATACTAAATAAGCGTGCAGTTTCGTTTCCCCATCCTTTTAAGTCACAAACATGCGTCCATGGTAATCCATCCTGTTGAATCGCTCCAAGCCATTTATTTTTATCCTGATCATAAGAAACACCTAAAACTGTAAAGCCCTTATCTTTAAATTTATTATAGGCAGCTAAAACATTGGGGTTTTCCATCCGACATGGGCGACACCAGCTTGCCCAAAAATCAACCAAGACAAACTTGCCTTTTAAGCTAGAAAGTTTTACTGGTTTATCATTTACATCATTTTGAGTAAAATCGGTTGCTTGGTTACCAACTGTTGATCCTTTAATAAGATTAACTCTTTCTGTTGCTAATTTCCCGAACTTAGTATTTAAGAAATCTTTATCCAAATAAGATGCAGCCTCAACAGAATGTTCAACCGGAATATTTTGATTATTGAGATCTCTGAATATAATCCAACCACTTACTGCAGACTTAGGATGTGTTTTTACGAAATTCTTTAAACTTCCTAAATAATCATTATTCAACTGCTGAAAACGTGTATTTACGCTAGTCATAAGCTCTGAATTATTTGTTTGCTGAGCTTTTGTATAATCTGCTTGGAGTGCCATTTGTTGATTCACAA
Source organism: Bacteroidota bacterium (assembly GCA_013288385.1). Classification (GTDB taxonomy): domain Bacteria; phylum Bacteroidota; class Bacteroidia; order B-17B0; family Aurantibacillaceae; genus Aurantibacillus. The sequence goes on along the minus strand of JABDBZ010000033.1, from coordinate 353 downwards.
AGCCACCTATCATTTGATTATATTCAATGTTATCTTTTTGAGTTTGTCCTCCTTCAACTTTGGAAGCAAATATAGAATCACCTTTTAGTTTAGCGGTTATTTTACCTGCGTCAACAAAAAATATAAAATTAGGCTGAAAATTGAGATTACTTTCTGTTGAAAACCAGTACATATTGGGCTCCACGCTTTTTCCTTCAAAAGAAAATTTACCGGCCTTTATTTTTATAGAGTCAGTAAAATCTTTGGTGTCCCATTTGTGATGTAAATAAATGTATGTTTTATTGTATTTTGAAATTTCACCATTAATGGTAAATGTAAACGGTTTTTGTGCAATTGCGCTTATACCGATAAGC
>JABDBZ010000032.1 GCA_013288385.1 Bacteroidota bacterium | reverse complement strand
TCATGATGTTACAGTTGCAACCAGAAAGCAAAGTGATCGAAATTTTGTTGAATTAAACGGAGTGAAGATAATTGATTTTGAAATCTCAGGAAATGCAGTTGTTGGAATTAAGGGAGAACGTGAAAAATACGAGCACTTTTTAGTAAATAATAATTTTGAGATCATTACTTTTTTTGCCGCACAACAATGGGCAACAGATATTGCTTTGCCATTGCTAAAACAAATTAAAGCTAAGAAAGTTTCTGTTCCAACAGGGTATTCAGGTTTTTATTGGAAAGATTATCAAAATTATTTTAATGACATGAAAACATACATTCATGGATATGACATGAATGTTTTTTTAAGTGATAATTACCGTGATATTAATTTTGCCCGTGAAAATAAAGTGACAAATTATTGTATTATTCCGAATGGGGCAGGTGAGGATGAATTTTTAAATGATTCAACTATTGATGTAAGAAAAGCTATTGGTGTTGTACCTGATTCATTTTTGATATTACATGTGGGATCATTTACATCCGTGAAAGGCCATATAGAAGCTATTAAAATATTTTTAAAATCGAATCTAAAAAATGCTACGTTATTGTTGATCGGAAATAATCATGAGCATTTTAAAGAAGAATTTAATAAAAATTACAGATATTTTTGGTTGAGATCAATTGCTCGTTTAAAAGGAAATAAAATTATTATCGGAAAGTTTGAAAGAGAATTCACTGTTGCTTCTTATAAACAAAGTAATTTATTTCTTTTTCCCTCAAATATTGAATGCTCGCCGATTGTTTTGTTTGAATGTGCAGCAGCTAAATTGCCTTTTTTAAGTACAGATGTTGGTAATTCGGTTGAAATTGCAAAATGGACGGAAGGAGGGATTATTTTGCCAACTGATATAGATAAAGAAGGTTATAGTCATGCTAAAATAAACGAGAGCACTAAACTATTGAATGAACTAGTTGCTAATAAAACAAAACGAGAAGAATTAGCTTCAAAAGCATTTACTCACTGGAAAGAAAAGTTCTCGTGGGAAAAGATCACAAAAAATTATGAGTCATTATATTTAAAATTGATAGATAACAATGATCGTCACTAAATTAATGGGTGGGTTGGGAAATCAAATGTTTCAGTATGCAGCTGGAAAAGCTTTGGCATGGAATCATGGCGTTGAATGTAAGGTTGATCTTTCTTTTTTGAATACAGACCCTAAAGGATTATATACTCAACGAAAATTTGAATTAGAGATTTTCCAAAACCCAATTTCTGTTATAAATGAAATTGAATTAAAGAGTTTTTCAGTAAAGCATAATTCTCAATTTAATATTTTACTGAACAAGGCATTTCCTTTTGTTGGTAAGAACCATTATATAACAGAAAAAGGTCATCAATACCAACCAGATTTTTTTAATGCTTCGAAAGACACCTACATCAATGGTTTTTGGCAGAGTGAAAAATATTTTAAAAATCATCAAAGTAAAATAAAGGAAGCGTTTACTATCAAAAAGAATTTAATTGAAGATACTCATGAATGGCTGGATCAAATTAAACACACCAATTCTGTTTCTGTTCATATTAGAAGAGGAGATTATATTAATTTAAGTTCGGCAAATTCTTTTCATGGCATTTGTAGTAATGAATATTATGAAGAAGCCCTAAAAATTATTGGTAATAAAATAAAGGAGATTGTCGTTTTTGTTTTTTCGGATGATATAGAATGGTGTAAAACTAATTTTAAAATAAATATCCCTGTTCATTTTGTTGAAACGGATAGTGCTTATAAAGAAATGTATTTAATGCAAAATTGTGTACATAATATTATCGCGAACAGTAGTTTTAGTTGGTGGAGCGCCTGGTTGAATTCGAATGAAAATAAAATAGTTATTGCACCTAAAAGATGGTTCAATGATGAAAGCATAAACACAAAAGATATTGTTCCTGAAAGTTGGATAAAAATTTAATGGATAATAAAGTACCTGAAATATCTGTAATAATGCCTGTTTATAATGGGGAGGCTTTTTTAAAAGAGGCAATAGACAGTATTTTGGCGCAATCATTTAAGAATTTCGAATTAATTATTGTTAATGATGCAAGCACAGATAATTCTCAAAGTATTATTCATTCGTATTCAGATGAAAGAATAAAGTACTTTAAAAGCGACAGAAACCTTGGGTTAATTCATACATTAAATAACGGGTTAAATCAATGCAATGGAAAATTTATTGCGCGAATGGATCAAGATGATATTTCTTTACCAAAACGTTTTGAATATCAATTAGCATACTTTAATGAACACCCTGAAGTAAGTGTATTGAGTTCTAAACTTTTGATGATTGATGAACAAGGGAATGAACAAGGATTTTGGAATGATGATTATGAAACTACTACAATAAATGAGATCAAAGCTTTTATGCCCAAGCTGAATTGTATTGGTCACCCCACTGTGATGATGAAAAGTGAGATAGCTAAAAAATTTGGGTATAATAAATTGTTTGAAAAATCAGAAGATTGGGGTTTGTGGTTAACAATCTTATCAGAAGGTTATGTGATTGCAAAAGTAGACGAAGTACTTTTAAAATATCGCGTACATCAAAGTGGTACAACGGTAAATCAGAATAAAATAAGTGTAAGCAAAAAAATTATTTCATTTAAACGTAAGTATTTATTTCATAAACTAAGTACATTTAATTTTAAAGGAACAGATAAAAATGTTTTTAGGTATTGGGTAATCGATATACTCAAGTATTATTTACCTAGTGTTTATAAATTCATTATCAAATATTCTCAAACAAATTTTTCAGAGCTTCGAGCTCAAAAAAAAGAGTTTAATAAAACCTTCAAACACTTTCCGAAAGAAACCGGTTCTATATTTTTCTTCCCATTTTACCATTTAGGTGGAGCCGAGATTGTACACGCAGAGATTGTAAAAGCTGTTGCTTTCACGAAACCATTAATTCTTTTTACAAATTATTCGGGAAGTGATACTCTGTTGGAAAATTTTCAATCAAATGCTAAAACACTAAATATTGACCAATTATTGATTTGGCCATCTTCACGAAGAAAAGTTATTGAAAAAATTAAAAATACTTGTGAAGAGAATAAAAAAATAATTTTGTTTTCAAGCAATTCTCAGTTTTATTATGAATTTTTAAAAGCCAAACCCAAGCATACAAAGGCAATTGATTTAATTCATGCTTTTATGCACTCACATGAAGATAGCTCTGAAAAATGGAGCTTACCAGTTATTGACAGGTTAAATCATAGAGTGATTATCAGTTTGAAAACCGGACAAGATTTAGAAAACCTGTATAAGAAAAATAATATTTTTGACGAGTATTTAAAACGAATTGTTTTTATTTCAAATTTTGTTGATTCGCACGAATACAAGGCAAAAAGTTTTGACGGACAAATAAAAGTTCTTTATGTTGGTAGAGGAACTTCTGAAAAGCGTGTTCATTTATTGGCGATGATCGCAAAGAGGGTGAAAGAACTAAATTTAAATATTGAATTTAATTTTGTTGGAAATGTGTTAGCTGCCATTCCCAATGAGTTAAAACAGTATTGTGTTGTTCATGGCGAAATTAAGGATAAAGCTGAATTAAATAAGTTATATTCGGATGCTCATATTTTAGCAATGGCTTCAACTCGAGAGGGTTTTCCTATGGTAATAATGGAAGCTATGATGCATGGAACAATTCCTATTACTTCAGATGTGGGAGGTATTTCGCAACATGTAAATAAAACGAATGGGATTTTGATCAATGAAATTGAACCTTCTGTTTTTATTGATATGTTTATAAATGAATTTACTAAACTAATATCTGATAAAAACCGAATGAAGAAAATGAGCGAAAACGCTTATCAATATGCCAAAGAACATTTTAATCAAAAGCAATTTACAGAAGGTTATATTAAATTATTTAAGGACTAATGGACTACAAGCAATTGGTTAAGGACATATTCACTCTTAATTTTGAGGCCTTTGGAACCAGGTATCACAAGCTTGTTGCCGTATTAAAAAGAACATTTGTTTTAAATTCTACAAACTTTTCAAAAGGAAAAAATATATATCAAGTCCCAATTATTATTAATAATCGAAATAGATTAACTTATTTGAAGCAAGTGATTGATTGGTACCAAAAAGCAGGTTATATAAATATAGTAGTACTTGATAATGATAGTAATTATGAGCCTCTTTTAAAGTTTTATGAATCTACAGATGTGAAAGTAATTTACTTAAAGCAAAATTTAGGTCATTTAGCTTTATGGAAATCGGATGTTTACAAGCAATTTTACACCGATTATTATGTTTACACTGATCCGGATGTTGTGCCAATAGATAATTGTCCGAATGATTTCATGAAACATTTCATGAATCTTTTAAATAAATATTCCAATGTTGAAAAAGTAGGTTTTGGTTTAAAAATCGATGACTTACCAAACGAGTATGATAAAAAAAGTGAAGTTATTAATTGGGAAAAAAGACATTGGGTTAAACAAATTGAAAACGATGTTTATGACGCTGCTTTAGACACTACTTTTGCTTTGTACAAACCCTACACAAGAGGCGATTTGTGGGTTCAAAATGCGTTACGAACCGGAGACAATTATGTGGCCAGACATTTACCTTGGTATGAAGATTCGGCTAATATGACCGAAGAAAATAAATTCTATTTGAACAATATCAAAAAAGGCGCTTCACACTGGATCGTAAAAGATGACAAATAGAATCTATAGAAAAACTATTCAAGTACTTGATAAGGCAATCATTTCCGTATATAATATTTTTGAAAGAATTGGATTTGTAAAGCCAATCCCTTTTAAGTCTGAGCAGTCTCAAAATGATATTATTCAAATTAATCATTCTTATCCGGTTAACATAAAAGAAAAAGATAAGCCTCTGTTTAATGAATGGAAGACTTATCCAACATTTGAAAATAAATTGTTTGTGTTAGAAAATGTAAATCTTTCAAATAGAGGAATTATTTTTAAAAGTTTTAAATGTTTTGTTCCAGCCTTACCACATCCTGTTTTTAAAGGTGAATTTGGATTTTTGTATATAACGAAACGCTATTTGTTTGAGAAAAAGCAAGAGCTTTCGAGGGATGTGAAATACTTTGTTGTTCTGGATAACTGGGCTTACAATAACTATTACCATTGGATGATAGACTCCATGTGTCGTTTAATTCAGTGGAGAAGCGTTTTAAATAATTACACCATATTAATACAGGAAAATGCACCTAAATTTATCATGGATACTTTGTTTTATTTAAAAATTGATAAAATTGAAATTATTAAAAGTCGAAATTATGTATCTGTGCCGCGTTTAACTGTACCCAATTATTGTGCCTGGCCTGGTCAACAACATCCTTTAATTCTTAAAAAAGTAAAGGAATTTATTTTGGAAAGCGTGAAAGAAGAGAAGGGTTTTGAGAGAATATATATTAGCAGAGCTAAACAAAAATCGAGGAGAGTTGCAAATGAAAAAGAGCTTGTTGTTGTTTTAAAACAAAATAATTTCGAAATTATTTATTTTGAAGGTATGAGTCTTGCTGAGCAAATTTCAATTGTAAAAAATGCGAAATATTTTGTGAGTAGTCATGGTGCTAACATGACAAATGCCTTGTTTACAAAGAACGCCAAAGTATTTGAGTTTTTGAGAAAGGATAAACCAAACTTTTGCTATTGGAGTACATTAACAAATTTGAATATTCCTTATTATTATCAATTATGTGAAATTGAAAGTAATGATCATTTATTAGTGGATATTGAACAATTTAAAATAAATTTACATCAACTATTAAATGACTAAGCCGCTTATTTCTATATGTGTTCCAGTTTATAATGGAGAAAAATACCTGAAGGAATGTTTAGATTCGTGCATTTCACAAACTTTTAAGGATTACGAAATTGTTATTTGTAACGATGGTTCAACCGATAAAAGTGTATCAATTATTGGAGAGTTTTTGAAAAAAAATAAAAACATTCATTTTACAAGGAATGAAAAGAATCTTGGATTAGTTGGTAATTGGAACAAGTGTATTGAATTGGCGAAAGGTGAATGGATTAAATTTCTTTTCCAGGATGATTTAATGAATCCTGATTGTTTAGAAAAATTTGTTCAACAAATTGATAGTTCGATTAATTTAATTGTCTCCAAACGGAATTTCATACTAGATAAAATTACTTCAGAAAAAGAAGCTGAGTATTATCAAATAGGTGTGAGAACACTTGAAAATACAGGCTTGTATCAGTCAAATAATTTTAGTGCAGAAACAATTTCAAAACTCTCGACCAGATCTATTTCAATGAATTTTATTGGAGAACCATCTTTGACTCTTTTCCGAAAAGATATAATTGAGAAAATTGGTTTATTTGACCAGGATTTAAAACAGATCTGTGATTTAGAATTTTTATTAAGAATTGCTTCTAATTATGGACTAAAATATATCCCTGAGCAATTATGTTCATTTAGAATCCACAGTTCATCTACTACTGAAAAGAACATATCCGGGTCTGATTATGCAATAAAAAATCTGGAAGCGGTTAATTATGCTTTAAAAATATTGACTAAAAAAGAGTTTTCTCAATTACGTTCAAAAGCTGGTTTATTTGGCCTAATCCGTATTAAGCTTTTTGTGAAGTATCGTTCTTATAAAGCATTTAAGGCAATCTCTTCGGAAAAAGACGAGGAATTATTTATTGTTCTCAAGGAAAAATATAAAACTTATTTTTTTAAGTTTTATGAGATTCCTTTTATTAAAGCTTTTATAGTTTTGAGATAGATTTATTTATAATAAGCAATTCATTACATGGAAAATAGACTCAAACAGTCCCTAATACTTTCGCTACTCTTAAGTACAATAAGTATTTATAGCCAAACAGATAAAAAATGCAAATTAATTTCAACTGTTATTACAGGGAAGTATACAGGAAAGAATTTGATGTTTCAAAACAATGAGACAAATGGAATTCAAAAAATGCTCCTCGATGGCAAAGAGGTGGTTTCAAATTTTAATTCTACAGCTTTTGAATTGCCATTAGATAAGCTCAAAAAAGGACAAGCATTTAAACTCGAAATTATTTATTGTGATGTTAAGCCGGTTCCGTATAAGATTTTAAACGAAGATGCAATAAAATAATTTTGGATTAAAGTTTAATTAGAATAGGTTCTAACCATTAAACAGCATTCTTTTTATAACCCTCACTGAAAGCATAAACGTTAATTTCGAAAACAATTTTCTTCCGTACAATTTACTAATTGTCATTTGTTCTTTTAAGAAACGATAATTTTTGCTTCCTGATTTGGAAGAATTATAATATCTGAAATAAGCAACGTTGATTTCTAACTTTTCCGCTTTGGCATTATTTTTAAAACAACGTAAAATATATTCGTAATCAAAAGCGAAATGGTATGCAGCTAGTTCTCCAATTTTGGAACTAAAACTTGTTTTAATAAATGAACCGGGCTGACTAATAGAAGCGTCAGCACTCACAAGCGCATCCAGACTTAAAGTTCCACTTGAATAACTTTTATAGAACTTAGAATTTTCATCTATATATCCAACGTTTCCATAAACATAATCGAGAGAACTATTTTTTTCAACGAGTTCTGCTATTTTGAAAAAACCTTCTAAATCAATTAAATCATCTGTGTTTAACCATGTCCAATAATCACCGGCAACAACTCTTAAACCTTTGTTAATGGCATCGTACTGACCTTTATCTTTCTCAATAAAAAGATTGTCAATAATATCTTTATAATCGTCAATAATTGTAGCGGTCTCTTGATTGGAACAATTATCAACCAAGACCAATTGAATTTGAATACCTTTTTTAATAGCTTCCTTTTTCAATTGAGCTAAATTTTCAAGGGTTTCCCTGATATATTTATCCTGATTAAATGATGGAATAATGATTGAAAACGTTGCCATTACTACAAATATAAGCTTATACTTTTTAAAATATCAATGTTTATAACAAATCAGCTAACAATACGTTATTGATCAATATTCTTTTAATTTTGGTAGCAATGCGTGTTTTATTATTGGCAGATGTAGCTTCGGGTCATACCGAAAAATGGGCTTTGGGTCTTGCCGCAAAAGGCATTACCGTTGGTATATTTTCGTTTAATAAATCGGATTATAAATGGTTTAAAGATCAGCAGAATATTGACCTCCTTTTTGAACCGGAATCAGAGAATTCGAGTTCCGGTTTTATTGAAAAAATTGCATACCTCAAACATTTATCTCTTCTCAAAAGAAAAGTTATTGAATTTAAGCCTGATATTCTTCACGCACATTATGCCAGCAGTTATGGATTGTTGGGTGCTTTGTGTGGGTTTCATCCTTTTGTTATTTCTGCATGGGGCACGGATGTTATGAAATTTCCTCAAGAGAATTTTATTCTGAAAGCAATTGTAAAATATAATTTAAAGAAAGCAGATATTATTTGCGCAACATCAAATACAATTAATGAATACATCCAGGCCATTATTCAAAAACCAGTGCAAATAATTCCTTTTGGTGTGGATATGGAAATTTTCAAAGAGAATAAGAGTTTAAAAAACAAAGATAAATTTGTGATTGGAGCCATTAAATCGTTGGAAAAAATCTACAACATAAATGTTTTGATTGAGGCTTTTGCTATTGTGAGTTCTAAACATTCTCAAGCAGAGTTAATGATCGTAGGAGATGGCTCTGAAAGAAGAAATTTAGAGAACCTTGTTAAACAATTAAAACTAGAAAACTGCGTTATATTTATTGGAAAAGTTCCTTTTAAAGAGACACCGAATTATTTTAATAAATTAAATTGCTTGGTTAATATTTCTCAATACGAAAGCTTTGGTGTAAGCGTTATAGAAGCGATGGCATGCAAAGTCCCGGTAATTGTTACCAACGCCGGTGGTTTAAAAGAGGTGGTGATGAATAATGAAATGGGATTTTTAGTTGAACCCAGTAACATTGAACAAACAGCAACTGCTATTGAGAAAATAATGATGGATAAAGATTATAGTGAATCAATTGTGGAAAAGGCCTATCAGAGTGTGAAAGCAAGATTTAATTGGGAAAGTAATTTGAATACACAAATTAAAGTCTACCAAGATTTATTAAAAAAATAAATATTTTGAGACAGTTTTTAAAAATAATAGTTCCGGCTTTTGTAATTGATCTTTATAAAAAGAGAAGAAGTAAACGAAATGCCGACAACAGAAAACAGCTGGAAATTATTACTGAAGAAGAAATTAAAGAAGCATTATTAAAAGCCGGATTAAAAAGTGGAGATACAATCATGTTGCATTCATCATTAAAGAGTTTAGGGAACGTAAAAAATGGAGCAGCGGACGTTATAAACGCTTTTAAAAAAGTAATAGGCTTGGGTGGAACGCTTGTTATGCCTTCTTTTCCTGCGATAGGGTTCAATTATGATTATTTAAATTCTGATCCGGTATTTGACATTAAACAAACGCCTTCTAAAATGGGAATTATTACAGAGGCGTTTCGAAAAATGAATGATGTCCAAAGAAGTTTTCATCCAACAGATCCGGTTTGTGTTTTGGGTAAACAAACAGAATATTTAATAAAAGACCATTTCGGTCAACTAACTCCGTATAATGAAAATAGTCCATTTTATAAATTGATTTTAGTAAAAGCAAAAATTGTTTTAATTGGTGTGAAGTTGGAAACAGTTACAAATTTTCATACTCCTGAAGACGCGATTAAAGATTTCAAATATCCTGTTTATCATTCCAAAATATTTTCGGCAAGAATGATTGATGAATTTGGAAAGGAAGTTTCAATGAAAACAAAGGTTCATGATTCTGCGTTTTCAAAGAAGAGAAAATGTAATGATTTATTGAACGCATTTGAAAATGTGAATGTATTATCACAGTTTAAAATTAGAAATACTAATTGTATGATTGTCGATGCTGAGAAAATGCATAACTGGCTAATTGAGAATTACAAAAACGGAATTACGATGTATACACCTTTCGGAGAAAAATTAAATTGAGATGCAGATACACTTAAGTTTTGATTATGAATTATTTTTTGGCTCCGAAAGTGGAACAGTAGATAATTGCATGATCAAACCGACCACACAATTAATGGATTTGGCGAAAAAACATAATATTCCTTTGATCTTTTTTGTAGATGCAGGTTATTTATGCCAATTAAAAAAACATTTAAGTGAACCACTTTGCCTAATCGATTTTAATAAAATCTCAACTCAACTGAAACAATTAGTAGAGTCTGGCCATGAAATTGCTTTGCATGTTCACCCACATTGGGAAGACTGCAAATTTGAAAATGGTAAATGGGTTTTAAATACCGAACGATATAAACTTGGTGACTTTAGTGAATCGGAAGTGAACCAGATTATTACTAATTATCATCAAACATTAATTGATATCATAGGTAAGCCTTGTCATTCTTTCAGGGCTGGAGGTTGGTGTGTGCAACCGTTCTCGCATATCAAAAAAGCGTTAATGGGCAATTCAATTTTTAGAGACAGCAGTGTTTATTTTAATGGTTATCATGATTCGTCTGCGCATTCATACGATTTCAAAAAAGCACCGGATAAATCAGATTGGCGTTTTGAAAGTGATTGTTGTATTGAGGACTTTAATGGAAGCTTTAATGAAATAGCAATAACCTCTGATAAAATCGATCCAGTATTTTATTTGGAGCTGTATTTTAAAATGCGTTCTAACCCAAAAGTATTTAAACCAATTGGAGATGGAAATTGGCTAAAAGATAAGAAACGAATTTATAAACAGTTTTATAGTTCTACTAATCATTTTGCTTGTGCAGATGGTTATTTTGCTTCGCGCTTGATATCAATACTTAAAAAACAACAAAGAAAAAATCAAAATAGGATGATGGTGTTGAGTCACCCAAAATCTCTTGCAGCTTGCTCTTTCGGCTATTTAAACATGTTTATTTCTTATGCTAAAAACCAGAAACATACTTTTACAACTTTAAAAACGTGAGTGAATTCAAGATAATAGAACACAATAAAATTGATTTCAAGAAATGGGATAAAACTGTTATGAATTCACCTTTGCCCTTAGTTTTTGCACAATCATTTTATTTAAATGCAACCTGTCCTAATTGGAAAGCCCTTATAAAAAACGATTATGAAATTGTATTACCCATAACAGAAGGTCAAAAACTTAAAATTAAATATCTCTATCAACCGTCATTTACTCCGCAGTTAGGTATTTATGGGAAATCAACAAAATCTGATCAGGAAGAGATAATTAGTTTTTTAATGAGTCAATTTAAGTTTATTGAGATCGAATTAAACGCTTTCAATTTATTAAAAGGAAAAGGATTTAAAGAAAAACCAACCTTCGTTATTGATTTTAAAAAATCGTTTAAGCAAAACGAAAACACAAAACGAAATATTTCGAAAGCAAAAAAAAATGGAATAATAGTTGAAGAGATAAAAGATTTTCATGAAGGAATTAAGTTTGCCAAAAATAAATTAATTCCTTGGATGAAAACCGAATTGAATATTTCTTTAAAACAAGGGGTTTTGCTTTTAAATTTGATCTCAAATACCAATGATAACAAAGCGTTGAAAGCATTTAAAGCCATTGATGAGAATGGTAAAATACTTTCTGTTGGTTATTTTATCTATAATCAATTTCATGCTGTCTTTTTAAAGGGTATGAGCATCAATAAAAAAGATAATACCGGAAGTATGCATTTATTAATGGATCATGCTATCAATTATTTTAAAGATAAAGCAAATATATTCGATTTTGGTGGTGGCTCTTCATCCGGATTAGCCAATTTTTATAGGGGTTTGGGAGGAAGTGAGTTAATTTACCATACATTAAAAGTTAATAATTTGCCTTGGCCGCTTAAGATCCTTAAAAAATAATATTTTAATTTTAAACAGACTCTTAGAAAATAAAACTTTGAAACTTCTTATTTTAACTCAATATTTTCCTCCTGAAGTTGGAGCCCCTCAAAACAGATTATTTGAGTTGGCTTTGCGTTTAAAAAGTTTGGGAGTTGATATTACAGTTCTAACAGCCATGCCCAATTATCCTCAAATGAAAATCTATAAGGGTTATGAAAATAAAAGGTATGTTTTTGAAGATATGGGGGGTATAAAAGTTCATCGTTCTTCTATTTTTATTCCAACTAATAAATCAATTATATCTCGCTTAAGAAATTATTTTTCATTTGTAATATCAAGCGCAAGAGTGGGGAAGAAGCATTTGGAAAGACAATACGATTTTTTAATGTGTGAGTCGCCACCACTTTTTTTAGGATATTCCGCTATATATTTAGCAAAAAAGAAGAAGGCCAAACTTATATTTAATGTAAGTGATTTGTGGCCGGAAAGTGCTGAAAAACTTGGTGTGGTCACGAATGGGAGCCTTTTAAAACTTGCATATAATTTAGAAGAAAAATTATATAAAAGATCTGTATTGATCACTGGACAAACACAAGGCATTTGTAAAAATATTAATAAGCGTTTTCCAGAAGTTAAAACATATTGGTTGCCAAATGGTGTAGATGTTTCTTATTACGATCCTGATCAAATTAAAAACACCAATTGGCGCACTAAAAATAATTTTAACGACAATGATTTTATTATTCTCTATGCTGGTATTCTTGGTTTAGCACAAGGATTAGATGTCATTTTAAAGGCGGCAGAAATTCTAAAGGAAAAACCCTCGATCAAATTTGTTTTATTAGGTAGTGGTCCGGAAAAAGAAAAACTAATTGCTCTCAAAAAAGAATTGAATTTAAATAATGTTATTTTTCTTGATGGTGTTTCAAAGGATGAAATGAAGTTTGTTCTAAAGGAAGTAAATGCTGCTATTATTCCTTTGCGGAAGTTAGATTTGTTTCTTGGCGCGATTCCTTCTAAAATATTTGAGAATCTAGCGATGAAACTACCCGTTTTGCTTGGAGTAGATGGCGAAGCAAAAGAGTTATTCGTTGATAAAGGAAAATGTGCCATCTATGTTAAGCCTGAAAATTCAAAAGATTTGACGGAAAAAGTTATTACATTATTTGAAAATAAAGCACTTCAAAAACAATTAGGAGAAACGGGAAGGGATTATGTCATTAATCATTTTAACCGAAATACAATAGCTGCTTCTTTTTATGAGCTATTGAAGAAATTGAACTGAAGACCTTGTTATTAAAGACATTTAACGTTTTATAAAATTTTGTTAAGTTTTGTTACCTGGTATAATTTTCTTTGCCTAGAAATGATAACTTAGCGTGAAGCTTCAGAAATTAATGCTCAAGAACATTAAATTAATATTTTATTCTCTCCCTGTTTTAATTGCATTTATTTTACCATTTGGAAATGCCTTAACATCGCCATTGATTGCTCTTTGGTTTCTTACATCTTTATTTTTCATTAATGGTATTTCTAAAAAAACGAATTTAAAAAATGAGTGGTTTTTGATAATTACCGGTTTTTTTATTTTGACAGTCATTTCTAATTTTATTTTTTATAATGCGAATGATCCTCTTAACGCAATTGAAATTAAATTAAGTTTTTTATTATTTCCTTTTTTGTTTTTTTTATTCGAGATTAATTATTTGGTCGCCAGAAGAATTATTGCAAGTTTTGTTTCCGGTTGCTTATTTGCTTGCATTGTATGCATTGGCAGGGCTTTTAAGCATTTATTTCAGGGCGATTCAAGCTATTTTTATTACTCCAATTTTTCTTACTTTATGCATAGTGCATACTTTGCTATGTATTTAAATTTAGCGGTGGTTTTTGTTTTTCTGTTTTATTTTAAATGGTTTAAAGATAAGCCGTCTTATAAATTATTTTCATTTGTTTTGATTGGATTATTTTCACTTTGTATTATTCTTTGTTCTTCAAAGATTGGAATCATTAGTTTGTTTTTACTAATTCCTTTAACTATTGCATTAGAGTATAAATCAACTATTAAGCTAAAGCATTACATAGTTGCTTTTGCCTCCTTGCTTATAATTACGTTTTCAATTTATACTTTCGTGCCACAAGTATTTGATAGATTGCGATCGGTGACTGTGGTTACTAAAGCAAATATTGATAAAACGGCAACAGAGAGTTCATCAGTACGTTTATTAATTTGGAAAGAATGTACCGAGCTCGTTAAATCTAATATTTTATTAGGAGTAGGCGTAAGTCATGCCAATGAAACGCTCTATAAAATTTATGAGCAGCACGGAATTACAGGAGCTTTAGAGAAGAAACTAAATGCACATAACCAATTCTTTCAAACCTTTATTGGAATTGGTTTATTCGGCTTTCTCAATCTTTTATTAATGACTATCGGCGTAATTATTTATGCTATTCGTTCAAAAAATAATCTTTTGTTGTTCTTTGGTTTATTAACTACAAGTAATTTTTTAGTTGAGAGTATGTTGCAAACCTCTGCCGGTAACGTATTTTTCGGATTCTTTTTATGTTTTTTATTAGTGTTTAATAAAGATAAATTAACTCATGCGTCAACTTAGTATTTTTTTAATTTTCATTTCATTATTTGTAAATGGTCAAAAAGATAATTTTTTATGGCCTTTAGATAAACCTATTAGTTTATCCGGTAATTATGGCGAATTACGTCCTAACCATTTTCATGCGGGATTGGATTTCTCTACCAATAATAAAATCAACGCACCGGTTTATGCGGTCCAATCTGGCTATGTTTCTCGCATTAAAGTGAGTTCTGTTGGTTATGGCAAAGCGGTTTATATCACGCATCCAAATGGTGTTGTTACCCTGTATGGACATTTAACCAATTATGTTGAGTCGTTGAATGAGTATGTTAAAGTACAGCAACTGAAAGCTCAGTCCTATGAAATTGAATTAATGTTGAAACCAAATGAGATTGCGTTTAAAGCAGGTGATTTAATTGGTTATTCGGGAAGTAGTGGAAGTTCAACCGGACCACATTTACATTTTGAGATTAGAGATGAAAAAACAGAAGTCCCTTTGAACCCAGCATTATATTATAAATTGGATGATATTGTTAAGCCTGTAATAACGCAAATAGGCCTATATAATTTGGGAGATACGGCTTCTGCCCAATTTTTAAATAACTATGAAGTAAAAAATGTAAATGGTAAATTAAAATTGAAAAAAGATTCTATCACAATTGCCAATTCTATTGTGGGATTGGCTTTTTCAGGCTTTGATAAATTCACAGCTGATGGAAGTCAGAATAACATTTACAGCGTAGAAGTTAAATTTGATGGACAATTGATTTACCATCATCAGTTGGATAATATTTCATTTTCTGATGCAAGATATGTTAATGAATTTTCTGATACTGAAGGAAAATTTGTTTTTCAAAAATGTTTTCTTCCTAATCTTTATCCGGGTGGTTTATACAAAAGCGCTACCAACAAAGGAAGGATTTTCTTGTTAGATACAAATTACCATGTTATTCAAGTTCGCACTGTAGATGAAAATAATAATGAAAACATATTGGAGTTTCATTTGCGCACAAAGAAATTTAACTATTATTTGCCTCCCACAATTAAGGGTGATACTTATGCCAATTGTCAGCAAGATCTTTTGTATAGTAATGAAAATATTGAAATATTTATTCCGGCTTACACTTTATACAACTCAACACCTCTTATTTTTGAAAATACTTTAGAGTCGACGGGAAAATTAATTATTTTGCCATCTGATGCTAACATGAACAGTACGGCTATTGTTGGTTTTCAGATTCCTAAGAAACATCTCGGACATAAAAGTAAATTAGTATTTAAGAACGTAGATAATGTTTATTTACCAATTGTAAAAAATGACTCTGTTTTTTATTCGGTGAAAAATTTCGGTTGGTTTAATTTGGCTGTAGATTCGGTTTCACCAACAATTAAAACTGAAATTCCTGCCGCTAAATTACAAGCAACAAAAGGTTTAAAACAAGTTACCTTTATTTTAAAAGAAGATTTGAGTGGAATAAAGGATTATAAACTAACTATTAATGGTAATTGGGCATTAGCTGAGTATGATGCTAAGTCGGGCAGATTAACTTATTTTTATGATGTAAATACACCAAAAGGTGATCTTAATTTTGTTGTGGAAACTCAGGATAAATGCTTTAATAAAGCTACGTATTCAGTTAAGCTGAAGAATTGATAGATTTCAGATTTTATTTATTTTTTGAAGTTCTTCTACGTCTGCTTTATCTTTTAATCTATTAGATGTAATTTTAGAAAGTATTAAATGATTGTAATGAATAATAGGGATTTTCATTTTTTCAAACTCTGCAATTATTTTATTTTTATCAGCTTCTTTGTAGTCTATACCTGATATTTTCGTTAAACAATCAACTCTTTGGGGCTCTTTCCAGAAGTGAAAAGTTAACGGAGTTGTGAAATCCATTTCTTCAATATGCTGTATGTCCTTTAAGTTGAATTTTAATTTTTTAAGGACGGGAATCAACTTTAACTTATTTTCATTAGTTGGTTTTAACCACAGATCCATATCTCCCGTACTTCTTTTATAGCCATAATAAATAACAGCATAACCTCCAATTAAGATGAAATCAACATGACCTTTAATAAGCTCTTTAATTAGTTTTTGATGGGTATCTGAGAATATATTCATTTAATTTTAATCGAAATAAATCCTGTTATCAAGTTTTCTTTCTTTTAGACTTTTCCTAGTGAATCCATAAACTCTTAAAATTAATTTTACGGTTTCTCTTATTCTATCTAAAGGTTTTTGTTTTAAGACTTCTTCATAATTGAACTTTTCTTGTTCTTCAAAAGAAGCAAATGTTTTTATTCTATTGGAACGATAAGCAACAGGGGGTTCGCTCAATTTGTTTAATTTATTTATTTTCTTTTTAGCCATGCTTGCTTATTATATTAATTGACAAGTTATGAAATAAATTTAATAATTTAAACTAAAAACCTATCACTTTTAATCCCCTCATTAAAAATTAAATCCAATACAGATAGATTAGGACTAAAACCAAACTTGCTTGCGAACGTTTGATAGTAGGGTTTTTCAAGAACGAGTTTTGCATTTTTATCAATCATTTCTTTTTTTGGATGAATTGCATTTCTCAAATCGAAGTCAAAATTAAAATCATTCGGTTCAATATATTTTTCTGAATAAATTATTTCTTTTTTCATTCGAAACACTTTTAATACCCATTTTAATTGCTCTGCATTCAATTCATTGAGATATTGAAATCGACTTTCATAGAAGACTTTTATTTCATCTTCTAGGAAATCGAAATACGGTGAATTTTTATAAGCACTTGTAATTGCACGCCAGTGCTGTTTTTGCCAATCTTCAGCGTAAGAAATTTCAATCGATTTCATTGGCGCATGATCTTCCCATTTTTTTACTGGAACTGTTAAATTCAATTCACCATTTGCGGAAAGAATTTTACTTCTGTTTCGGTAGCTCTGCTTTTCAAAATATTCAAACAAATCAATGCAAACTGAATCTGAATTAATAATATAATAAATGTAATGTATGTTTGGCCAGTAGGCACTTCCTAAAACCGTTGTCATTATTTTTCAGTGCGATTCAATACGCATGTAACCTTGCCCTTAATATATTTTTCAGGTAAAAAGCCCCACCGTCTACTGTCTATTGCATTATCGCGATTATCGCCAATTACAAAATAGTAATTTTGTTTGACCCTATATTTTTTTTGATATTTTTCATTTATAAATATGGAATCGTGTTTTAAATCTAATTTGTTCCTTTCATATTTTGTAATTAATTGTCCATACACTTTTATCATATTTGTATCCAAAAGTAAACTATCATTTTTTTTAGGAATATATAATTTTCCAAAATTATCAGCATTCCAGTTAAATAAACGAGAATAGGGGAATACGCTTTCATCATAAATATTTTCTTTTTCTAAACGTAATTCTATTGATTTAAATAATTTATTTCCCTTTAATGCGTCAGCTTGTTGTTTCGTTAAGGAATAGGCATACTTTCCTTTTTTAGAAATACTGCCGCCTTCATATAGTCCATATTTAATACCAGTGAGAGAGTCTAAATTAAACGTGTCAGTATCTAAAATATAATTGTATTTAATACCACCGGCATCATCTAGCAAATTTCCATTCGCAAAAATAAGTTTGTCTTTTAAAAATAAAGTATCACCGGCAATAGCTACACATCGTTGAATAAAGAATGTCTTTTTTTCGGTGCTATCTTTTGCAGGATATTCAAAATATAATAGATCATCCTTTTGATAATTAGAATTAAATTTATTTACCAACAAAAGATCTCCTTTATGTAGTGTTTCAGCCATATCCTGACTATTTACTACAATTAATTGAAATACAAATAGTTTGAATAATAGAAAAATAAGCAAGCCTATAGAACCATACGTAAACCACGTGTATTCTTTTAAAATGGCAACTATGTGGGTTAAGATTTTGATTTTTCTAGCTTTTCTTTTCGGCGGCGGTTCCACTTAGTTAAACCCCAAATAGCTAAAATAGTTGCAATAAATGGTATTTTAATAGAATGAAGTTTTCCATCATCCACATAACATAAAAAACGATCCCATCTGTATTTACCTTCCTTACTGTTTTTAAAGAAGCTTTTTAAGAAAGAAGCTCCGCTAACAGGATTGTTTTCTTCATATTTTACACTCAACCAAACAAAAAATGGAGATCCCACAATATGATCAAACGGCACCATCCCCCAACTACGACTATCGGCACTGTTATGGCGGTTATCTCCCATCATAAAATAATAATCTTGTTTAAATGTATAGCTCGTAATTGGTTTGCCGTCATATAAAACCTGACCACCACTTACATTCACTTGATGAATGCCGTCGTCATACGTATTCATTTCTTTTTCGTACAAACAAACATTATGGGTGTCAATTGGAATGGTCATTCCTGCCTTTGGAATTACAAGTGGACCAAAATTGTCATTGTTCCATGCATAAGCAGAGTTGTGAGGAAAAATAGTAATTTCTCTTTCTCCTGCATGATCAACCTTACGCGTAACTGAAACAACACCGGGTAATTTTTTTATTTCTTCCGAAACTCCAACAGGCATATTTAATTTATAAACTGTTGTGTCCTTTGATTCAGCCGCTAATTCTACTTCAGAAGCATAAATATCATATTCATCCAACAATTTTAAATTAGATAAACTTGATCTTCCATTTTTCATTTTAATTGGATCGCCAAATAAACGATTTGTTGTTTTTACGTAATAATAATGCTGCGCTTTTTCAGGCATTGCTTGCACTTTATCATTGATATAAACTTCACCATTTTTTATTTCCAATTTATCTCCTGCAATAGCAACACAGCGTTTAACATAATGTTCACGTTTATCAACTGGTCTTCCCACAATTTTCCCGACTTTATTACCATTCAAAATATTCATATTGTTTGGGTCTTGAAAATACTCCCATGCTTTATGATTATAGTATTTTTCTGATTTACTGGTATCACCTGATTGTCTATCTTCCTGTCTCATATAATTACCAACAATTCTAATTGCATTATAGTAACTAATGTCTTGCATATTTATTAAAACAGAATCACCATCCGGATAATTGAAAACAACAATATCATTGTTCTCTACTTTTCCAAAACCAGGTAAACGGAAATAAGGAAGCTTGATCCACTCTAAATATGATTTAGTACCGGCTAAGGGTAATGTATGATGCGCAAATGGAAATGATAAAGGTGTTTGTGGGATTTTTGGTCCGTATGCGAATTTATTTACAAATAAAAAATCACCAACCATCAATGACTTTTCTAATGATGAAGTTGGAATAGTAAATGCTTCAATAAAATAACCACGAATAATTGATGCTGCAATAACGGCGAAGATGATAGGATCAACCCAATTTTTAATTGCTTTGCTTGGTTCGTTTTTAAATTTATCTAAGCCGACAAATTTAGCAGTATCATCCATACCTAATTTTACGAAGAAGATATAAGGTAAAAGTGAAGCGAACCACAAATCGTTATTACTTGGTTTATTAAATGCACGAGCTGTATTAAAGCCATATACACCATACATAATAATATTTACGCCAGGCACAATCATGATTAAGCACCACCACCAAGGTTTTTTTAATAGTTTACTTAACTCAAAGAAATTGTAAATTGGTAGGTAAGCTTTCCAGCTTTCAATACCTGCCTTCGCAAATAATTTACCTAATCCAAAAAATGACGCTAATACTAATATTAAAAAAATATAATTACCCATAATTGAAAAATGTAAAAATAAGATTATTAATAAACTTTGAAAATGCTAAGCGTATTGTGTTTTTAGCTTTTTTTACAATTTAGCTAAATTTGGCTTAAAATAATTCCAGATGGGGTCATCAATGAGTGGCCACGCTTTTACACTTATTTTTTCATCTCTGATCGGGTGTTGAAACTCTACTTTATAGCTATGTAAATGGATGAATCCGGATTTATTACTTCTATCGAAACCATATTTTAAATCGCCTTTGATTGGGCAACCAATAGCGCTGAGTTGCGCCCTTATTTGGTGGTGGCGACCAGTATGTAATTTAATTTTGAGGAGAGAATAATTGTCAGATGAATCAATTACTTCATAATCTAATTTTGCTTCTAAGGCATGAGGTACAGGTTTTATGTGCGCTTTGGAAGTATTTGTTTTTTCGTTTTTCAAACAATAATGGACGAGAGTGTCTTTTGTTTTTGGTGGTTTATTTTTTACAACTGCAACGTAAGATTTTTCGACTTTGTTATCGCGAAACATTTCATTAAAGCGTGATAAGCCTTTGCTAGTCTTGGCTAGGATCACTAAGCCACTTACCGGTCTGTCAAGGCGATGAATCAAACCACAAAATACATTTCCCGGTTTAGAGTCTCTTACTTTTATAAAATTCTTCACTTTTTCGGTTAAAGGCATATCACCGGTTTTATCACCTTGAACAATTTCTGATGGCAATTTATTCACGATCATGATATGATTATCTTCATAAACAATCTGCTCAGGCCATATACTTGTTGGGTTTGCGGTATAACTCATTTTAACGGATGCCTACTTTTGTGTTTTTTCTTGTAGGCTTAAAGATAGCGTTAAATTTGTATTCTATCCCTTTTGAAGGTGATGTAGCAGGTGACAAAGCAATAGTTCCAAAATTATTAATGAGAAAATAGGATTCAGAACCAACAACATTATAAAGTTCTTTGGCTGTTTGTTTTACACTCCCTACATTATTAAACCAAATTTGCCAATCGTATTTTATATTTTGTTTGAGAAAATTCTGATAATTTTTCAGACTGTCATCCGTACAAATACTTACAAAATTTACTTTGTCACCAAATTTTTTCTTTAAGCCTGCAATTTTCCCCATCTCCTTTAAACTCTCGTTATTACTAGTTGAGAAGAAGTTTAAGTAAGTCCATTTACCTTTTGTTTTTTCAAATGATTCCAATCCTCCCGCTTTGTTTCTCGCAAAGAAAATAGGAGCAGGCGTTCCGGGTTGCATTTTAAAGAAATTCTTGAGCATATAATCCGTTAAGAATTTATGTTCTTCTATTTTAGTTTGTAAGTTTATTTTTGAGACTAATGATTCAATTGCATCTTGATTAAACTCCGGATTAAAATACAAATCCCATAAATTTTTGATGATCACGAATTCTCTTAAGCTATCATTTTTTAAAAACTGATCGGTTTTACAAAATTCGTGAAGTTGCCCAAGATCAGTATTCGCATTAATGATCTTATAAATTGAAGTTCCTTTTTTGGAAGAACCAATGCTATTTAAATAATTCGTAAAGCATGAACTAAAAAAACTTATGTATTCGTAATTATGATATTGAATAGGTTTATTAATTATAAAAGCCTGAATCAATGATTTCTCACCTCTTGATAAACTCGCGTTAATACCGGCAATTTGATAGTTGTAATAATTTGTAAAATAAGAATCTTTGATTGTTGCGTAGCGTTTATCACACAATATTTTTAGAGAGTCGGCTTTTTTGAAAAGCATTTTATGAGTTAGGAACTGATTATTTTTTGGTGTAAATATTTCAGTATATAATTCTTCGTAATCAAAAATAAGCATGTTAAGTTCGGTAGTATCTTTGCCTATTAAGCTTAAATTCACAGGTAATTCAGCTTCCTGATGATGTTTAAATTGTTCATCTATTTCCGGAAATAAAATCCCATACACATAATTTGGTTTAACATATAAAGTGCCAATGTAATTATCAATTTGCACAAAAACCGGTTGTATAAAAGCGGAATGAAATTTCAATTCAAAATAACCATCGCTTCCAACGGTATCGGTAGCTTCCTTTAATTTTAACTTGGTAATAAAATCCTGGTAAGTATAAACATCAATACGTTTACCAATATGGGATGAATGCGCTTTGCCTTTAATAGTAATGTTTTGCGCCATTATTTGGCACAGAAATAATAAAAAAACACTTGAATATATGAGACCTCGATTAATGGTTTTAAAGATAACGTAAAAACTCTAAAAAGATACGTTGTTTTAATTATGAATGATGAATTATGAATGTTGAGTTGTTGGGATACCCAATAGAAAAACGTTTAAATTACCAAGATGCTAGGCGTCCCTGCTATCCTCCTCCTGGAGGAGGTGGCAGCTTGCTGACGGAGGAGGATATTGTGCGATCAGAAAATTTCGTGTCTTAGTGCCTTTGTGGTAAAACTTTCTGCTCTTTATTTATTTCTAACCATCTCATACTCCCCTTCACCACAAACCTCTGCAAACCCCTCATAATCCCCAATCAAATCGTTTATAAAATTAAATCCCGGTAATTGAGTTGCTTTAATATGATTGATAATTATTTTAGTGCCTATAATCTGAATCTCTTCAAACTCTTTTTTATTGATAATTTTATAGAAACGTTTGCCATTCTTATACTTCCTATAAATGGGAAAATTTATATCTTCAACCTTTTGCATGCAACATTTTTTAAAATTAGTAGTCAACCATATTCATTTACATTACAAAGATAGTGTAGAAAGCTTATGTATTGTATTGCCAAGTAAAAGAGGTGCTATTTTTTTGAGAGATCATTTTAAAGAAGTCTTTCAGCAAACCATGTGGCTCCCTGCAATAAAAAGTGCCGAAGAATTTATTGAAGAATTAAGCGGTTTAAAACAGGCAGATGAAATTGATCTCATTGCTTTACTTTATGAAAGCTATCTAAAATGCATTACCACTGAGGCGGAGCCTTTTGATAAATTTTCTAAGTGGGGACATTTAATGCTTCAGGATTTTAATGAGATTGATCGTTATTTAATTAATAGCGATCAGATTTATCAAAATTTAAAAGACATTAAAGAAATTGAGAATTGGAGTCTGGGTGAAGAAGAACTAACCATAACTCAACAAAATTATTTGGCTTTCATGTCGAGTATCGGCCATATTTACAATCATTACAATCAAACTTTATTGCAACTAGGATTAGGTTATCAGGGATTAATTTATCGCCAGGCTTCCAAGCAATTTAAAGAGAATAAATCTATTCAAAATTATTCTAAGATCTTATTTTGTGGGTTCAATGCATTGAATGCGGCTGAGACAACTATTTATAAATCCTTGCAAGCATCCGGTAAAGCCGAGTTTTTATGGGATATAGATAATTATTATTACAAAAATTCTATTCAAGAAGCCGGATTATTTTTGAGAAGAAATACTGAAACTTTTCCTCAAAAAGAACTCAATTTTTTAGAAAATAATTATCAAACAAAAAAAATAATTCATATTGCTGCGGTGGCTGGACAAATGGGGCAGGCTCAATTGGTGCATGATGAGTTAATGAAATTAATTGCGCAAGATATTCCATTAAGTAAAGTGGCAGTTGTATTAGCAAATGAAAAATTGTTATGGCCTGTATTAAAGCTCCTACCAAAGGAAGTAGAGCATGTGAATATCACAATGGAATATCCGATCAGATATACGCAAGCTTATAGTTTTATTGATTTATTATTGACTATTCAATTAGGTTTCCAAAACAATAATAAAAACTCAAAGGCCATTTATTTCAAAGAATTTATTTCTGTTATTCAGCATTCTTTTTTTGGTGTGTTGTTAAAGAGTTTGAATATTGATTTCCCAACTCATAAAATAATTGATACCATCAATCAAAACAATTTTGTTTTCATAAGTCAAAAATATATTGAGGGAATATTTAAAGATCAACCCGCAATTATTCATTCCATTTTTAAGCCTTGGGAATCTTCGCAAGCAGGCAATACAGTTTTAGTGGAATTGATCAAACATATAAGAGATTATTACATTAATTTATTTCAAAATAATGTCACCCATTTAGAATTAGAATATTTGGAAGTATTAATGCGCTCTTTCAACCGAATTAATGAAGTATTACAGAAATATAACTATTATTCTGACATTAAATCGTACCGACAATTATATATTCAAACTGTTGGTGCCGCCACGGTTCCTTTTATTGGTGAGCCTTTGAGAGGTTTACAAATTATGGGAGTTTTAGAAACGCGTACACTTGATTTTGAATATTTAATTATGGTGGGAGTAAATGAAGGTGTTTTGCCATCAGGTAAAACCGTAAATTCTTTTTTACCGAATGATCTCAAACGTTTATTCGGTTTGCCTTTATATTATGAAAAAGATGCAATTTATGCGTATCATTTTTATCGCTTATTGCAACGTGCAGGTTTTGTTCATTTAATTTATGATAGCGAAACCGATGAAATGGGTAAAGGAGAAAAAAGCAGATTTATTTCTCAATTGCAATTTGAATTAAAACAATTTAATCCGGAACACGAGATCATTGAAAATATGACTGTATCTGCTTCTCCGGTCTATGTAGAAGATGCAATAATTATTGAAAAGAATGATGAAACGTTAGAGCGAATTATTTCTAAAGTAAAGAGCAACGATAAATTTGGCGGATTGTCTCCTTCTGCATTAATTTCTTTCAAAGAATGTTCTTTAAAATATTATTACCGTTATGGAGTAGGGTTAAAAGAGATAAAAGAAGTGGAAGAAAGTGCAGAAGCAAATACATTTGGTTCTATTTTACATTTGGCTTTAGAAAATTTGTATAAACCATTCATCAATAAAGTTTTAGTGGAAGATGACTTTAAGATTTTGCATGCACAGTCACATTCCTTTGTAGATGATGCTTTCAAAGAATCTTTTCCCGATTCATCGCAAGTGATTGGAAAAAATTATCTTCAAATTGAAGTATTAAAAGTTTATGTAAAACGTTTGATCGATCTGGATAAACAAAAT
>JABDBZ010000031.1 GCA_013288385.1 Bacteroidota bacterium | reverse complement strand
ATGTAAATTTATCAGGTTCAGGCACAGTTTCAGGTGGAACACTTCAAATTGGTTCTTCAACTTCACCCGGAAGTCAAATAATGAAAATTAATTCAACGGCATCCATTCCAAATTTATTAATAAATAATTCTACCGCAACTGCTAGCTTACTAACCAATCCGATTAACGTATTAAATAATATTACAATCAATTCCGGCATACTAAACACTAATAATCTTGGAATTACTTTAGGAGGTAATTGGCAAAATAACGGTGGTACATTTACAGCCGGAACAGCAACTGTTACATTTAACTCGGCTTCTTCACAAAGTATTTTTAAATCAGGTGGCGAAACTTTTAATAGTTTATTATTTTCTGGAACAGGTGTAAAAACTTTTTCTTCAGCAGTTACAGCAAACACAAATTTCACAATTTCTTCGGGCTCCAGTGTAGATGTAAGCTCTTCAAATTATCAATTAACTCTTAAAGGGAATTTCAAAAATAATGGAACTTTTAATTCACAAAGTGGTTTGGTTTTATTAAACGGAACTACTCAACAGAATATTGGTGGTTCGAGTACAACCGATTTTTTTGATATGACACTAACTAATGCAGCCGGAGCAATACTATCAAATTCGGAAAATCTTATTGGTACTTTAACTTTAAGTGGTGGTACGTTTAATACAAATTTGCAGATGTTCACAATGGTTTCTACTGCAACTGCAACTGCCCGAATAGCGCAAATTACAGGTACCGGCGATATTAGTGGACTTGTCAGAGTTCAACGTTTTGCTCCTGGTGGTACAACCGGATGGGCTGTAATTGGTACACCAATTTCATCCGCTTTAACTTTTTCTGATTGGGATGATAATATTTTTATATCATGTCCAACCTGTCCTGATGGATACGCTGCTAATTTTACATCTATTTATAGCTATGATGAAACAGTTTCGGGATCCTATTCTAATACGGCTTCATATATTCCGATAAACACAATCAATGATCCAATCGTTCCAAACACAGGTTATTGGGTGTATCTCGGAGATGGTCAGTTCACAACAAACAATATTACAATTGATGTAATTGGTACTGTGAGAAAATTCAATCAAACTATTCCATTACATTATACTAATTATGGTTCGCCAAGTGATGATGGTTGGAATTTAATTCATAATCCTTATCCATCTCCAATTAGTTGGACTGCTTTAATGGGAGCTACTTCAAATATTGATAATGCAATTTACGTTTTTAATACTGATTTAAATGGTGGTGCCGGTGCAACTGCAGCTTATGTAAATGGCGTTAGTAGTCCTGCTGTTGGTTCTGGTGGAATAGGTGATGTGATTCCGATGTGCCAGGGATTTTATGTGCACTCAACTGGTGCAACCGCATTAAATGCAACGGAATCAAATAAGACAAGTGGAAATCCAACTTTTTTAAGAAGCGCATCTGCGAGCATTGGTAGTATATTACGAATAAATATGAGTGGTGGTACATATAATTTTAATGATGAAAGTGTAATTTATGTTCAGCCGGGTGCCACTAATAATTTTGATGCCGGTTTCGACGCAATTAAAATGGCCGGACAAGATCCTTATGCACCATATATCGCAATTGAAAATGGAAATAATCTTGTTCAAATTGATGCTATACCTGCGATTTCAGGAACCTATACAACAGCTCTGAAAACATTAACTGGTTATTCAGGAAACTATACCATTAGTGCAACTGAGTATAGTACATTTCCAATTGGGACTTGCATTAATTTATATGATAAATTTAATTCCATTACAACCGATCTAACTAATTCAAGTTATGTTTTTGATTTGGAAGATACAACTACTGTAGCTCGTTTTATTTTAAGCATTACACTTAATACTTTACAAATTAATTCAACAATGCAACAACCAACTTGTAAAAATATTAATGGCGGAAAAATATCTGCTGAAGGCGTAAATGTTGGTCCTTGGAATTATTATTGGAAAGATGCAAACGGTAATGTTGTTCAAACATCACTTAACAAAAACACTTCGGATACTTTGCAAGGTTTATGGAATGGCACTTATGACTTAGATGTTACAACTATTGGGATGTGTGATAATAATCATTCATCTTATACAATCATTAAAAAAGATCCTGCGTACGCAAGTTTTAATTGTGTAGACACATGCTATTTAAGTCAAAATCCTATTGTACAATTTAATAATACTTCTTCAAATGCTGTTTCTCAGTTTTGGAATTTTGGTGATCAGGCAGGAACTTCAAACGTCTTTTCTCCTACATATCAATATAGCAGTCAGGGAAATTATGCAGTTTCACTAATTGCTAATAGTCCGAATGGTTGTGTTGATACAGCTGTAAAAAGAATAGTTGTTTCAGATAAACCTGATGGAATTAAAAATAATTCGAGTATTAATTATGATTTAAAAGTAAAATCGTTGGGTAGCAATAAATTTTTAATTGAGAAAGAATTAACTGAAGCAAATAATTTAAATTATTCTTTAACCGATGTTTCAGGAAAAATAATAGTTGAACAAAACAATATTCAGACAAATAAATTAGTAATTGATTTAGATTTGAATAGTTACAAAGCAGGTGTTTACTTTTTGAAAATTGAATTAAACAAGAAAATTTCTGTTGTGAAACTGCCTGTTAGTAGGTAGTTAGTTCACCGAACGAAATCCTAAGCTTTTATAATTTTATAGGATTTCATTTCTCCCATTTGTAAATAATAAACACCTGAATCAAACTTTGATATATCGAGTTTAATATTGTCTTCATTGGTTTCTTGTATTATAACTATCCTTCCTGTAACATCATAAATTTTTATTTTATTAATATTAAAACCACTTTTCATTTCAATTTGAAAAACCCCTGTAGTTGGATTTGGATACAATTTAAAAGCATCTTCGTTTTTGTTTTGTTCTGCTAAATTTGTGCAATCACCAACTGTAACAGCAATAGTAGCAGTAGAACTACACCCGCTTAAAGTTTGAGTACCGGTAACAGTATATGAACTAGTATGGTTTGGAGAGAATGATATTCCATTTCTAATTTCATTTGTCCATGAATAAATATCTGCACCTTCACCATTTAAAATAACACTTTCACCTTTACAAACTACTGAATTGTTTGAAGTAGCTGAAACAACAAAAGGAGCCGGTTGCGAAATGGTATGAGTAATTGAAGTAACAAGATTATTATTATCAACTACAACCAAAGTGTAAACACCTGCTGATAAATTACTGGCTATTGCCGAATTGCCTCCGTATGGAAGCCAACTATAAGTATAAGGTGCAGTACCCCCATTTATAGTTGAAGATAATGCCGCTGTAGATAAATTGTAGCATTGAATGGTAGAAGTTTGTGCAATGGTAACGCCGTATAAAAATGTAATTTCAACTGAACCATTTCCGGGATTTATACCTGCTAAATTAACTTGGTTATTTCCTGAATTAAATGAGCCACCGCCACCGCCAATACTTGCCGGACTAGAGTTTAATGTTCCACCTTGACCACCGGAATAACCGCCACCGCCACCGCATCTGTTAATAGAGTTATGCCAACCGGAACCTCCACCACCAAAACCACCTGCACCACCATAATAAATTCCGTTTGTACCACTTTGACCACCTGTAGCACCATTTAAAAAAGATTTTCCGCCTTCACACACACTTTGTGCAAGGTTAAATGAGTTTTGACCATCACTAATAAAACCTGCACCACCAGCTGCATCACCATTTGTAATACCACTATGACCACCTTCTCCGTTATCACCTGCACCTCCAAAATATGTTGATTGTCCAGCTGTGGTTGTTAATCCATTTCCTCCGATAGCATTCATCAATCCGCCACCGCCACCGGCAGCAACTATGAGCAATGAATCTAATCCCAATACAACAAAAGAACCGCCGCCACCGCCACCACCATTGTTGTTTGCAGTTGCGCCAGTTCCATTAATACCTTGTTGACCAACCACTATATTTAAAACTTGTCCCGCTATTAAATTAAATTCACCTTCCATTTGTGCCCCAAAACCACCGTTTCCACCACCTTGTGCTCCGTTTGTTGTTATTTTATAAGGTCCGGTTGCTGGCACAGTAAAACTCTGAATGCCATTATAAGAGGTTATTTTTCCGTTTAAGTTTGTTGCTAAATAAGCAGAGTTGATCTGACTTTGTGTTGGACCAAGGCTACCTGTTGCGCCTGCATTAGTAAATGAATAGGTTATTTGTGCGTAATTGTAACTTACCCATAATAAAGCAACACATAAACTTATTTTTTTGATTGTGCTCACTGAAGTTGAAAGATTTGTTTTCATTTGTTTCTTATTTCTGCGATAAAGGTATCTACAGTATATCTGAACAAAAAAACAACTACAGGGATAATCTTACATATGTAAGAAGAGAATGAAGAAAACCAAAATGTTACACTAAGACATCTAAGAATGGGATTTACTTTCTTTTTGCGTAAATGTATTCATCAAGGATTTCGCCATTTTTTATAAGAGTTTTATCAAATTTGGCTTCTAAAATAAAACCTGCTTTTTCTAAAACCTTCATCGATTTTGGATTATTGCCATAAACTCGTCCGAACAAACGCGTTACCGGAAAAGTTTTAAATGCATGATCTGAAATTAATTTAATTGCTTCACTCATATAACCATTTCCCCAATAAGGTTCACCAATCCAATAACCAAGTTCAGCATTATTTATAAAAATATCTTCTTGTAAATGAATTCCGGTTCCACCAATTATTTCTCCATTAAGAGTAATTACAAAAAAACGAGCTGGTTCATCTTTCATAAACATCTCAATAAAACTATGAGCATTTTCTAAAGTATAAGGATGTGGAAAACGATTGGTGAGATATTTTGCGATCTTAATGTTATTAGCCAATTCTGCTAATCTCGGCGCATCATCTTTTTTCCATTTTCTAATTTGGACACTCATTTTATTTGCTATTTATTTTGTTTAGTAATAAATAGTCCAATATTACTAAAGCTGCCATACTTTCAACAATAGGCACAGCACGAGGTACAACACAAGGATCATGACGACCTTCAATTGTTATTTTTGTTTTTTGATTTTCTGTATTTACAGTTGATTGCTCTTTTTTGATAGATGCAACCGGTTTAAAAGCTACATTAAAATAAATTGGCATGCCATTACTAATCCCGCCTTGGATGCCACCACTGTGATTTGTTTTGGTTGTTACAATCCCATCTTTAGTGTCAAACTCATCATTCAACTCCGAGCCTTTATGAATAATGCTATCAAAGCCACTTCCAATTTCAAAACCTTTTACTGCATTAATACTTAGCATGGCTTTTCCTAATTCAGCATGCAATTTATCAAATACCGGTTCGCCTAATCCAACAGGAGTGTTTTGTATTACACACTGAATAATTCCTCCACAAGTATCACCTTCTGATTTTAATTGTTCAATGTGAGCAATCATTTTTTTCGCAATGTCAGCATCAGGACAACGAACACTATTTTTTTCGGAATCACTTAGTATATAATCGGAGTATGGTTTTTCTAATTTAACGGGACCAATTTGTTTTACAAAAGCGTTTATTTGAATATTGAATTGTTTTAGATATAATTTTGCGATTGCTCCGGCAACAACTCTGCTGATAGTTTCGCGCGCACTGCTTCTCCCACCACCACGGTGATCTCTGATCCCATATTTTTTTTCGTAAACAAAATCGGCATGACTAGGCCGATACACATCTTTTAAGTTAGAGTAATCTTTACTCTGTTGATTAGTATTTTTTATAATGAAACCAATAGGTGTGCCAACTGTTTTGCCTTCAAAAATTCCCGAAAGAAATTCAACTTTGTCATCTTCTTTTCTTGGAGAAGAAATATCTGATTGTCCGGGTTTTCTTCTATCCAATTCGTTTTGAATAAAATTTAAATCAATTTCTAAACCGGCAGGACAACCATCAATGATGCCACCAATAGCTTCACCATGGCTCTCGCCAAAAGAAGTCAGTTTAAATAAATGTCCGAAAGAATTCCCTGCCATTCAGCAAAGATATAAATTTCGTTTAAAAACGGTAGAATAAGCTGATCTCAGAAATTAAGCCGCTAAGATTAAGATCGTATAACGTAATGGCAGGATAATTTCCATTGTTGATTTTATAATATTGAAAATTAAATCGGGTAGAGGCCGAGATCAACCATTTTGAACTTAAAGGATATCTGATCGAATAAAAGGGCGTCACTCCAAATTTATGGTAGTATTTTTGGACAGTTGCTCTTCCAGTATCAATTGGTACTATGTCGGCATGATGCGTATTGTTGTAAACGCTATCTTTTATTCCATAATATGATGACGAAGAAATGCTAGAAACATAATTATAGGTTAGATCAACACCGATTACATGTTTTAATTTTCTTTTTCCCATAATGCGTTCGTAACCTATTCCTGCCATTAAATTGGCTGGCGTTCGACTATTTGTAGTTTGGTAAACTGTTAATCCATTTCCCATCGCCACAGCATTTTTTTGATCGCCAGAATTATTCGAATTGTAAACATTTATTCCCGCAGTTGCACGCAAAGCATTATGTGCATTTAAAATATAGCGATACGTTGCATTAAAGAAATTTGGCTGTGATTGAGAAACGCCTGATAATGCTAATAAAGGTGGCAAAATATTCAAGCCGATCTCGTGGCGTTTTAAAATTTTCGGAGTTTTTGCTTTTGAGCTATCTTGACTTTGTCCTTCTACAATTAAAAGACACAAGATAACTATTGCTGTATTTTTCATAACTCTTAATTTTTAGGGGTTAGAGTAGAGTTAGCCGAATAGTTTTTTATTTTGTGCTTCTTGAATTGTATCAAGAAGAAGTTTATATTTTTATTAACGGCATTATGTTTTTATTGTTGTGTAAAATCAGAAAATTAGTTAGGATTTTTATTTACCTTCATTGTTGTAATGCAAAAGCTTTTATTAAAAAACATAAAGACATTAGTTCAGGTGCGAGAAGATTCGCCTTTGAAAATTAGTGGGAAGGATATGAAAATATTGCCTTGTATTGATAATGCCTGGTTAGCTTGCGAAAACGGACTGATTGCTGATTTCGGAAGTATGGATGATTTTCCTGGTATTACAGATTGGAAAGATTTGGAAGTAATTGATTGCAGTAATAAATTGGTATTGCCTTGTTATGCTGATAGTCATACTCACATTGTTTACGCTGGAAATAGAGTTGGTGAATTTGTAGATCGTATCAATGGATTGAGTTATGAGGAAATTGCAAATAGAGGAGGAGGGATTTTAAATTCTGCTGAACTATTAAATAAAACAAGTGAAGATGAATTATATGAGCAAGCACTTGTTCGTTTTAAAGAAGTGATTCATTTAGGCACAGGTGCTATTGAAATTAAAAGCGGATATGGTTTAAGTGTTGATAGTGAATTAAAAATGTTACGTGTTATTAAGCGATTAAAGGATTTAAATTGGATTCCTGTAAAGGCTACTTTCCTGGGTGCGCATGCTATTCCTAAAGCATTCAAAGAAAACAAACAAGGTTATATTAATTTGATCATCAACGAAATGCTTCCTCTTATTTTAAAAGAAGGTTTAGCAGATTATATTGATGTATTTTGTGAAGAAGGTTATTTTTCTGCTGAAGAAACAAAAATTATTTTGCAAGCCGGTGTTAAACACGGACTTATTCCTAAAATTCATGCTGAGCAATTAAGTCATAGTAATGGTATTAAAACAGGTGTAGAATGCAAGGCAATCAGCGTAGATCATTTGGAATTCTGCAGCGATGCTGATATAGAACTATTAAAAAACAGCAACACCATGCCAACTATTTTGCCGGGTGCAGTTTTCTTTTTGAATTTACTTTTTCCCCCGGTTCGTAAAATGATAGATTCTGGTTTACCGGTAGCCTTGGCATCTGATTATAATCCTGGCAGCTCTCCGAGCGGAAATATGAGTTTTTTGTTAAGTATGGCTTGTGTTCAACATAAACTTACTCCTGAGGAAGCCATTAATGCAGCTACTATAAACTCCGCTTATGCTATGCATTTAAGTGACCAGGTAGGAAGTATTACTATTGGTAAACGCGCTAACTTCTTTATTACAAAAGAGATCAATAATTACGCCTTTATTCCTTATTCTTTCGTTAATAATGTAATTGAAGAAGTTTATATAAATGGAAATAGGTTTAATGGGTGAAAATCCCTTTAAAATGCTATATTTGTATAGGAGAAATTAAATATGTTGCCCGATTTTTTATTTACATTATTACTCGTTTTATTGAATGGTTTTTTTGTCGCTGCCGAGTTCGCCTTGGTTAAGGTTCGCGCATCGCAATTGGATATTAAAATCCAGACAGGAAGCACCCGTGCTAAATTGGCGAAAACATTAATTGAGAGTCTTGATTCTTACCTTTCAGCCACACAGCTAGGGATTACCTTAGCCAGTTTAGGTCTGGGTTGGGTTGGTCAAGACGTTTTTGCCCATATAGTGACAGCTATATTTTTAAAATTTGGGGCTACACCGGCTAGTTTCGCGGTTCATAGTATTTCTATTCCATTAGCATTTGTTACAATTACTTTCTTGCATATTACTTTGGGAGAACAAATCCCGAAAATGATCGGTATTAAATATTCTATGCCTACTGTTTTATTGATCAGTTGGCCAATGCGAATTTTTTATATTGTATGCGCACCATTTATTTGGTTGTTGAATAAATCGTCAAATACATTTTTGAAAATGGTTGGTGTAAAAAAGTTTGGTGAAGAAGATGATGTTCACTCGGAAGCTGAATTACGATTGATTCTTACAGAAAGCGAAGAAGGTGGTGCCATTAAGCCAAGTGAAAATGAGTTGATTCAAAACGTTTTCGATTTTGATGATCGCATTGTAAAACAAGTTATGGTTCCTCAAACCAGAATTTCTGCAATTGATGTTGAGTTAGGCAGAGATCAGGTTAGTAAATTGGTGATTGATGAAGGTTTTTCCCGCCTACCTGTTTTTTTAGGAGATATTGATAATGTAATTGGAGTAGTTCACAGTAAAGATCTTTTAAAGGCTCTGATTGAAAATAGATACCGCACCATACGAGATATTATGCGTCCTGCTCATTTTGTTCCCGAGAGTATGAAGATTAATGAGCTGTTACGTGATTTTCAAAAGCACCATTTGCAAATGGCTATTGTTACCAATGAGTTTGGTTCTACTGCCGGAATTGTAACAATGGAGGATATTATTGAAGAATTGGTTGGTGAAATTCAAGATGAACACGATGAAGAAAAACCAAACGTAGAAAAGAAAAGTGAAAACGAGTTTATTGTAAATGCACAAGCAACAATTGATGATGTAAACGAAATATTACCGATTGCATTGCCTGAAAACCCTCATTATGAAACGGTTTCAGGGTATATTAATTTTATTTTCGGAAGAATACCGGCCGTAAATGACAAGAAAAAAGTGGATGGTTATGAAGTTACAATCTTAAAACGTGACCGACAAAATGTAGAAAGTATTAAATTAAAAGTAGCAGCAGCAGCATGAATTTAGATTTAAATCCAAAATACTGGAACGACAGATATCTAAGCAATGAGCTTGGATGGGATGTGGGGCACGTATCTCCACCATTAAAAAATTATGTAGATCAGTTAACTGATAAGAGCATGAAGATCCTTATTCCCGGAGCAGGAAATTCTTATGAAGCAGAATACCTTTTTAATAATGGATTTAAAAATGTTTTTTTATGTGATTATGCAGAAAAACCTTTAAAGAATTTTTCAGAACGCGTACCTAATTTTCCAAAAGAACAATTACTTCAAGTCAATTTCTTTGATTTAAAAGGGCACTCATTTGATCTTATTCTTGAACAAACTTTTTTTTGTGCACTTAATCCAAACTTACGATCTAATTACTTTCAAAAAATGAAAGAGTTATTAAGTCCAAACGGACAATTGGTAGGTGTTTTATTTAATGATCCCATGAATACTGATAAGCCGCCTTACGGTGGTAATCAACTTCAATATTATTCTTATTTCAAGAATATGTTTAAAATAAAAACTTTCGAAAAATGTTATCAATCGGTTCCCGAGCGTGCCGGCAGAGAGTTGTTTATTAACCTTCAACAAATGTAAATGAGTCACCTTACCCAAAGGCAACTGTTTTTAAAACATGTCGCTCAAACGAGTGATATGCCTTTAATGGGTTTAGATTTAAACATTGCGAGTGCTAAAGGAATTAAATTAATTGATGTAAACGGCAAAGAATACATCGATCTCATCAGCGGAATTTCTGTAAGCAATATTGGTCATTGTCATCCCGAAGTTGTAGAGGCAATCAAAAATCAATCTGAAAAATTTATGCACCTCATGGTGTATGGTGAATTTAATCAATTACCACAAGTAAAATATGCTACTTTACTTTCTTCCGTACTTCCCGATAAATTAAATAGTGTTTATTTTACTACAAGTGGCAGCGAATCAGTTGAAGGCGCTATGAAGCTTGCCAAACGTGCAACGGGAAGAAATGAATTGGTTTCATTTAAAAATGCTTACCATGGAAGTACACAAGGCGCATTAAGTTTAATGGGCGATGAATCTTTTAAAAATGCATTCAGACCATTATTATCTGGAGTGAATCAATTAAATTTT
Organism: Bacteroidota bacterium; assembly: GCA_013288385.1. Classification (GTDB taxonomy): domain Bacteria; phylum Bacteroidota; class Bacteroidia; order B-17B0; family Aurantibacillaceae; genus Aurantibacillus. The sequence continues at coordinate 14,702 of JABDBZ010000031.1, read as the reverse complement.
AATGATGAATCACAATTAAATAAAATAACTAATTCCACTGCTGCTGTTATTATTGAACCCATTCAAGGTGAAGCAGGAGTGAGGGTAGCAGACTTAAATTATATAATTGCATTAAGAAAAAGATGTGATGAAGTTGGAGCACTTTTAATTTTTGACGAGATTCAAACCGGTTTTGGTAGAACGGGAAAATTATTTGCATTTGAACAGTATAATATTGTACCCGATATTTTATGTATTGCGAAAGGCATGGGCGGCGGTTTACCAATTGGGGCTTTTGTAGCAGATCAAAAATTGATGAATTGTTTAACAAATACTCCAATACTTGGACACATAAATACATTTGGCGGAAATGCTGTTACTGTTGCTGCGGCTCACGCAACTTTAAATGTCATCGTTCGAGATAAATTGCATTTGCGTGCTTTAGAGATTGAAAAAATCATTAAGAAAAAACTACAACACAAATTAATTAAAAAATTAAGAGTGATTGGTGCTTTAGGAGCTATTGATTTTAGCAACGAAGAATTGAATTTCAAAATTTGTAAACGTTTAATTGAAACCGGAATTATAAGCGATTGGTTTTTATTTTGTCCAACTGCAATTCGTATTGCACCTCCATTGATTATTACTAATTCAGAATTGGAAGAAGTTTGTGATAGGATTATTGGTATACTAAATGAGTTTATTTACCACTAAGACACAAAGGCACAAAGTTTTTCTGTGTTTGGATTGTCCTCCTCCGTCAGCTGTGCTGCCACCTCCCCCGAGGGAGGATAGTGTTAACGCCTAGCAATGCAGTGATTTAATTTTCCCTAATTGCTTAATCAATTTTATGAACATTTCTACAATTCAAAATTTATAATTCAACATTCAAAATTATTTGCCTTGATGATAAACCGTGTCTCCGTGGTTCATATCATTCGAAGAGCTAAGCTCTGAGAAAATGAATATTTAAAAGTCTCTACTAAACCCAATCAAAAAACCATTACCTAATTTGTTATTGTCTTTATAAGAAATCACATAATCTATTCTTACAAATTTGAAAATATTTTTTATTCCAAAGTTTACTTCGAAGTAATGATTTGTCTTATCAGTTACAAGCGCATTAAAGCCGATAACCTCTTGAATAAATAACTTTTTAATTAATGGAATTTTATTTAAAATAAATCCGTTAAAATGTTGTTCTGAGTGAAATTCACCATACCAATTATTGGTACTCAAAGTATAGTAGGGTAGAAGCTTAAATGAATTTAAATAATCATTATTGGCAATTATTGTTTGGTTGCCACTAAAATGTTTGTAATCCATAAAATACATTCTGTTTACCCGCGTATAATATCCACCTTTGATATTGTATTTAAATTCTCCAAATAATCCCAAGTGAATATCATCATGAACACCCAATGCTAAGAGATCAAAATCGGCTGAAAGATTATTAGTTGGAATTGCTTTGCGATAAAGAAACGATATTTTTGGGTATTTGCTCTCTGCATGAAAACGTTCTCCGGCTATATTATAATAGCGTTGTTTGAAACTGAAATTAAAATTGAGATCTACTATAACTCCATTGTTTCTTTGAAAAGAAGAATCTTGTCGCGACGGATGCTGTGGATCATTAGAAGTAAATAATTTTTTTGGATCGTCAATAATTAAATTATCGCTTTTATTTAATAGTGGTGTACGGTCTACATATTTTACATCAATTCTTCCATTAATTCCTTTCGCTAATTCAGTTTTGAAAAATACACCAATACCGGTTTCCTTATATAATTTCATGTAGTTATCATTCAAAAATAATGTATAAACAGAATTTATTAAAGGAGAAATAGGATTTTTATTATTGAATTGCTCTACAATACTTTTAGCGGTAACACCAAAACTTCTGAATTTATTATGATTAAATAAATATCTCCAATCTAATTCGCCGCCCCATAATTTATTACTGAAACCATAACGAGCCCGCCCACTTAATTGTTGCATACTGAAATCGGAATACTGTTTTGCAAGATTAAAATTATAACTCAAATTTAAACCTTCAACTGTGTTGTATTGTATACCGGCATCTGCAATCCCAGGCAAGGCAATGCTTAAATTCTTATTGCGCTTATTATAATTATAACCATTTAAAATATTTTTGAATTTGAATTTATTATTTCTTCGATCAATAGAATCAATATACCTTGGGTTCTCTACAATTTTTGCTACACTATCTTTTTTTCTATAATCTTTTTTCTCTTCGTCTGTGAGTGGAATAGGGCGGTTCTGCTCCCAATAAGCACTATCTTTTTTATTGGCTCCTTTTTCAATTGTTACAATTTCATCTTTAAAAAATTTCTTATCGTAGTTTGGTTTTAAATCATAATTATTTAAAATAGTATTAAAATAGCCATCTCCGGTAAATCCAAAAAATGTAAATGAAAAACCCATATTCGCCGATGATGGTAACCAGACACTATCTCCCGACACCGGTGTAAATAATTGTTTAACCGTTATCGTGTCTACAAAATTGATCTTATTTTGTTTCGTCAAAAATAAATTTACACTTGTAATGCGCCAGGTGTTTTCCTGGATGTAAATAATACCACTAAAAACAGGATCAGTAGCTCGTTTTGGAATAACCTGAATTTTATTAATCTCTTTACCATCTTCATAAAAAGAACCTAGTAATTTGTATTTGTAATAAATAAATGCATTTTCATTTATGGGTGAAACAAACGGACGATTGCTCACTTGTTTCATCTCAATTAAATTTTCATAAAAATTATAATTCAAGTAACGGTAAGAATTAAAACTAAATGACTTACTAGAACCACTTACCTTACTGCTTAACATCACTTCTTTTATTTCGCTCGGGTATTTATAATAAAATTCGCTCTGACTCTCAGATAAATAAATAACACCCAATATGCTGGATGAATCTTTAATGTCTTTATCAGCCATTTTAATAAACTTCATCATGCTTTTTGAAATATGCTTTAATCGCTGCAAACCTTTGATATATGTGTTGCATGAGTAATCTTTTACTTGTGACAAATAATATTTTCTTTTTTTGATTGCTTGCCTGATTATAATGTCGGCGGGATTTTCGCCCGCGTTTACAACAATTTCTTTTAATGAAACGCCTTCATTCTGTAAAGATGCATCAAGCGTTTTATTATCAGTTAGCTCTATCTTTTCAATCTTTTTTGCGTAACCTACATATTGAAAAACAATCTCGTAATTTCCTGGCTTTAATTTTAAACTGTAATTACCTTCCTCATTACTATTGGTTCCGATAGTAGTTCCTTTAACATAAACTGTAGCAAATGGGAGAGGTTCTTTGGAAGTATTTGTTATTCTTCCTTTGATGATAAATGTTTGTGCGCTTAATACATTACTGAGAAAAATAAAAATGACAATGATTTTCTTCATCTTTTATTTTTTCTCGTACTGAGTAAATGCATAGGAGATAATGTTTGCACCCATTTTTAAAGCTTTGGTGCGCGTTTCTTCACTGTCGTTATGAATTTCCGGACTTTCCCAACCATCACCTAAATCACATTCATAATCATAAAAACAAACTAATCGTCCGTTATAAATTAACCCAAAACCCTTTGGTGATTTATTATCGTGCTCATGAATTTTTGGTAAACCATTCGTGAATTCAAATTTTTGATGATAGATAGGATGATTGAATGGTAATTCAATAAAATCGAGTTCCGGGAAAATCTTTTTCATTTGCAAACGAATATATTGGTCTAAACCATAATTATCACTGATATGTAAAAAGCCACCGGCTAATAAATATTTCCGCAAATTTTCTGTTTCCTGGAGATTAAATATCACATTACCATGACCAGTCATATGTACAAGCGGGTAATTAAATATCTCTGCACTGCTTGCTTCAACAATTCCTTGTTCAGGATTAATATTTGTTTTTAATTGTGTATTACAAAACTTAATTAAATTAGGTAAAGATGTTTCCAAATTTGCATACCAATCTCCGCCACCATTATATTTTAATACTGCAATCTGGTATGTATAAAGCGGTGCAATCCGAAAAGACGAAGTCAATAATATAAATATTGAAAGGAAAGTGGTAAAAAATAATTTATTGCGCATCATTTAAAATTACACATTTTTATAAAATTGAACTAATTCAATGACCTGTTTGGCTTCTAAAACATCATGCACACGTAAAATTTTTGCACCATTTAACAAAGCAATAGTGTGAATAGCTGTTGTTCCGTTTAAAGCTGTTACAGGATTAGTATGTATAACTTTATTGATCATTCCTTTTCGAGAAATACCAGCTAAAATGGGGTAATTAAAGTCAGAGAAATTATTTAAGTTTTTCAAAAGCGTATAATTATGATCTAAATTCTTTCCAAATCCAAATCCAACATCCAAAATTATTTTTTTAAATTTTAGTTTTTTTAATTGATTTATTTTTTGTTCGAATTCATTCTTTATTTCTTTAACTACATCACTATAAATTGGATTCTTCTGCATGGTTAAAGGATCTCCTTTCATATGCATCAATACATAAGGTAAATTTAAATGAGCAATTATCTCAAACATTTTTTCATCCTTGCTACCGCCAGAAATATCATTGATAATGTCGGAACCAATGCCAGCAGCTCTTTTAGCAATTTCACTTCGGTAGGTGTCCACTGAAATTGGAATTACTGAAAATTCTTTACGGATTAATTGTAATGCACTTTCTAATCTTTTCCATTCTTCCTCTTCGGTTATTTCGGTGGCTCCAGGACGAGAACTGGCTGCTCCAATATCCAATATATCAGCTCCGGCTTTTACTTTTTGCGATACATCTGCCAATATATCTTTGAGAGAATCATATTTTCCACCATCATAAAAGCTGTCAGGCGTGAGGTTTACAATGGCCATCACCTTTGGCTGTTCAAAATTTATCGTTTTTTCGTTGGCTTGATAGATCATTATTCTTATTTTTAATGTTTTATGCAAAATACAACTGTACAATACGACTCTGCCATAAAACTATGCAAAGATATCTTTTTAAAGAAAATGAAAGACTATGGCACAGCATGGCGCAATTTACGACCAACTTCCCTTACCGACCAAATTTTTATCAAAGCCCAACGCATTAAAAGCATTGAAGAAAAAGGAACTCAAAAAATTGTTGATGATATTAAGGGTGAATATATAGGGATCATTAATTATTGCATCATTGCTTTGATTCAAATGGAACTGGAGAATGATACACGTGTTGAATTACCGTACGAAGAAGTGGAAACACTTTATAATAAATACTCGGCTCAGACTAAAAAATTAATGGAGGATAAAAATCATGATTATGGTGAGGCTTGGAGAGATATGCGTTTGAGTAGTTTAACCGATTTAATTTTAATGAAAATTTTCAGAGTAAAACAGATTGAAGATAACAAAGGCAAAACTATTATTAGTGAAGGTGTTGACGCTAATTATATGGATATGCTTAATTATAGTGTGTTTGCCTTGATTAAACTTCAAAATTAAATGCTAAAGAAGAAAATATATTTAGTGATCTTTATTTTATGTTTCACTAATTTATTTTCTATCAACCTCGATTCATTAAGAATTAAATTTTCCAAAGCAAAGAATGATAGTACCAAAATTGAGATTTTATTTAAAGGCGCCAATAGCATCAAGAACTCAGTAAAAGTTAATGATTCTTTAGTCTCTGTTATTCTCACATTCACAAACAGCCCAGATTGCTATTTACAACTATTTTCTTATTACAAAGTTGGCTTGCATTACATCAGCATGGAAAAGAAGCAAACGGCAATGGAATTTTTATTGAAGGCTTTGGAAGTTGCTGATAAATGCAAGAGTAATAATTATGGATTAATGATTGTGCGCCACAAGTTAGGCTATTTAAACAAAGTGACTGATCATATCCCTGCAGCAAAAACAAATTTGCATCTCTCAAGATATTATGCGCAAATACTTAAAGATTCTGGCATGTTAGCCGATAATTATACCATTCTCGGAAATATTTATAAAAATGACATGATCTTAGATTCCGCTTTAGGATATCATTTTAAAGCTTTGGAAATAAGAGAACGTCACCCTGATAAACGTTTATTGGCTCTAACATACAACAATATAGGTTTGGTGTATAAAAACATGAAGGAATACAAAACAGCTTTAAATTATTTAAGAAAGTCATTAAATCTTAAAATAGAAACCAAAGATGTTACATTACCATCCGCATATAATAATATAGGAATCATTTTTAATAGAATGAAATTATATGATAGTGCAATAGTTTCAGCAAAAAAAGGAATGGATTATTGCTATAAGGCTAAAGTTTCTGAATCACTTTTTCCTTGCATTGAAGTTTTGGGAGATGCATATGATGGAAAAAAAGATGTAGTCAATGCGCTTTATTATTATAAAAGATTTAAAAAAGTAAAAGATTCTGTTAGTAAGGAAGAAATCTCTTCACAATTTCAAGAAATGCAATCAAAGTATGAAAGTGATAAAAAAGATATTGATCTAAAATTAAAGGAAGAGTCGTTAAAGACAGCTGACGCGATTAATTCAAGGAAAAATATTTTAATAATTCTTTCTTCTATTGCTTTATTAATGGCAGTTATTGCTTCCATATTTATTTTTCGGAGCTACAAACAAAGTAAACGTAATTCTGTTCAACTTGAATTTAAAAATAAAATTATAGAAGAAAAGAATAGAGAAATTACCGACAGTATTAACTATGCCAAAAACATTCAACAAAGTTTAATTACCAATCAAAAAGTTTTTGCAGATAATTTAAAGGATCAGTTTATTTTATATTTACCGAAAGATATTGTGAGCGGTGATTTTTACTGGGCTCAAAAAATTGGTAACGAATTTATTATTGTATGTGCTGATTGTACCGGGCACGGTGTTCCCGGAGCCTTTATGAGTTTGATGGCAATTGGTTATTTGAAAGAAATTGTAAACCCGGCTGTCGCCGGCTCTGGCGGACAAGGTCAAAAACAAATTACCAGACCGGATATTATTTTAAATGAATTAAGAGATCGGATAATTGAAGGATTCAGTTTGAATAATAATAAAGATGGCATGGATGCTTCTTTAATTAAATTAAATGGTTTGCAATTGCAAGTTGCTGCGGCTAATAACCCTATTTGGATTATTCGTAATAACGAAAATATTGTAGTGAGACCCGATAAATTTCCGATCGGAAATTATTTAGAAAATAATCAACCATTTACCTTAAATACAATAGAATTGAAAGAAAATGATTTGGTATTGATGTACACAGATGGTTACGCTGATCAGTTTGGTGGGCCAAATAATAAAAAGCATAAGAATAAAGCGATTGAAAAATTAATTTTAGACAATCATCAATTGCCTCTTGAGAATTTAAAAAAACTTCTTCTCGAAAATTTAAAAGAATGGCAGGGTGATAATGAACAGGTAGATGATATTCTTGTTATAGGGTTTCGTGTTTGATTTGATATTAAAGCTTTTTAAACGGGTAATTCAACAATAAATTCAGTGCCTAATTTAGGCTCACTTTTAACACTTATATTTCCTCCTAAAGCCTCTATTTGGTTTTTAACCATAAATAATCCTAAGCCTTTCCCTTCTATATTCAAATGAAATCGTTTATAGAGTCCAAATAATTTTTCTCCATGTTGTTTTAGATCAATTCCTGATCCGTTATCCTTAAATGAAATTATTATTTTCGAATCTTTTACTTCACTTGTAATTCTTATCACAGGTGATTTATCCCGTTGTTTGTATTTTATGCTGTTCAAAATCAGATTGTAGAAAACGCTATGTATATAACTTTTTAGAGTTATTATAGTATCGATTGCTGAAAAATCAGTTAGTATTTCTACATTTTCACTTAGCAATAAACCCTGAATACTTGTTTTAATACCGTTTACTAATTCAGAGAAGTGAACAGTTTCCTTATTCATTGCAATTTCAATTTTTGTTGATAAGATCTTATTGAGATCTTTTACAATTTCGTCTAATTGATTTACCGCTGAAAATAAAAATTGTTCGGTTTTAATCCGATCTTCATTAGAAAGCTCGCCTTTTAAAACATTTGAAATCCCTAAAATGTTTACTACCGGTGCTCGTAGATTATGAGACACAATATAAGCAAACTGTTCAAAGTTTTTATTCTGTTGAATAATGTCAGATATCATCTTTTCTCGTTCGAATTCTGTTTTTTTCCTTTCAGTAATATCTCTCGAATGGCAAGCAGTTCCTACGACTTCATCTCCTTTATAAATTGGATAGTACGAAGTTTCTATCCATGTTTCTGCAGGACTTTCAATATATTCTACATTCGTAAAAATTTCTCCGGAAAATGCGCGAAGATATAGCGATTTAAAAAGATTTAATTGTTCCTGTGACAAGACAACATCAAAAACATCATCTCCTTTTTTCAATTCTTTTCCCGTTACATGTTTTATAACTTCATAAAATGGCTTATTGAAAGTGATTAATTTAAAATTTCTATCTATACTCCACAATAAATCTCTTGTGTTATTGATGAGCGCGTTAAGGTTGTTTTTATCGAATTCTCTCTCTTCTTCAGCTATTTTCTTTTCGGAAATATCTCTGAAATTTGAAACAAGGGCATTTATACTTGGTTCATGAAGCATATTGGTGAGTGTGCCCTCACACCAAATCCACCGTTTATCTTTATGTAATAAGCGGTATTGAAAAGGGAATGATTCACCGGGAGTTTTCAATAGAATATTTCTTTTTGTGATAAGGTCCGGAATATCATCGGGGTGGAAGAAATCGAAAACTGATTTGTGTAAAAATTCTTCTTCGGAATATTCAAACACTTTACTAATAGAAGGGCTTGCATAAATAAATTTTCCTTCCAAACTGGTTAGTGTTTTCATGTCGTTACTTTTTTCTATAAGCGATCGAAAACGCGTTTCGGTATTCACAACCAGTTGTTCAGTTTCTTTTTGCTTTTTCCCTTTCTCAAAAATTTCAAGGGCAAAGGAAATATCACCGGCAGCCTCGTCAAGCAAGGCAAGCTCTTGGGTATCAAAGAAATGTTTTACAGAAGAATGTAGGCCAATGATACCAGCTACTTTACCGAATTTAAAAATCGGTAAAGATACGCTTGCATGTATTCCATGTAATTCTAAATCATCTTTCCAATGACTTAAAGAGGGATCATTCTGCATGTCGTTATTAATTACATACTTTCCTGTCTGCAGTGTTTTTATAGTTGGAATGTTTTGATGGATAGGATCAGAATAATCTAAACCTGATTGTTTCAGAATTCTTTCAGCTGCAATTTTATCACCGCGAAGACTCACAATGTTTAGTTTATTATGCTCATCAAGCATCCCAACATAAGCCAATTTAAATTGTGCAATTTCGGTAGCAACTGTACATACATTATCTAAAAGTTCTTGTTCGTCAATTATCTGAACAATACTTTTATTTATATTACTCAGAAAACTGTATAATCTATTAGATTTCAAAAGTTTTTCTTCGGCATTTTTACGTTCTGTAATATCAACAGATAATATAAATATTCCTTCTGGTATTGGTTGAATACTAAGTTCAAAAAATGCTTTTGTTCCATTTGGAAAATCAAATTCAGTTTTAATTTGTTTTGTTTCCCGATCTTTCATGCATTTTTGCAAGACTTTGAATAAATCGGTTTGTTCAATACCGGGATATTTTTCCATTATAGTGTATCCAAGTAATTCATGTTTGGTATAAGTACTTGATTTTACTAAAGCATTGTTAACATAAATATAACGCCAATTAAAATCGTGCATTTGCGCACCCTCAAGCATATTATCAAGTGTATGACGGAATTGTATTTCTGTTTTTGTTAGTTTATCGGTACGTTCCTTAACTTGTAATTCAAGTTCTTCATTCATTTTTATCAACTTATCTTCTATGCTTTTTCTTTCGGTTAAGTCACGTGTAATTTTTAAAAAGCCAATTAGATTATTTGTTTGATCATGCAATGCGGTTATAAGGATATTTCCCCAGAAAAAAGAATCATCTTTTCGAACTCTCCAACCTTCATTACTTGCTTTTCCATTCAGAGTAGCCTGTTTAATAAGCTCTTTTGGAAGATTTTTTTTCTGATCTTCTTTCGTATAAAACACACTAAAATTTTTGCCAATAATCTCCTGAGGTTTATATCCTTTCAATTTTTCTGCACCTTTATTCCAATCTTTTATGTCACCTTTTTCATTTAAAAGTACGATTGCATAATCTTCAATTTCGTCAGTTATTTGGTGATAAGCATCATTAGTTTTCATTAAAAGTTGAAATTAAATTAAGGTTAAAAAGAAAGTAAATCAGGAATTTTTTAGAATCCAAAAATGTTTAGTTTTCTGGCTTCTTTGAACTATGTGTCTAAGATAGTTAAATTATAAGTAAGTCCAATATCTTTTAAATATTGGGGAATTAGTATTGATAAAACAAGATTATTTAGTTACGCTTTTTTTAAGTAAACCATTAGCGTCGTTTAAAAATTTCACTTCTTCTTTTCCTGGCTCTGAACCTTGTGGATAACCTAAAGAACCAATACGATTGATGATGAAATTATTTGCAGTATCATTCTTTGATAAATTGAAAAGCCAAATAGTAGGGTAGCCTGCAATTTGGAAAGTTTGTTGCAGACTATTATTTTGTTGAGCCAATTCAGGAGGAAGTTGTTTGAAACGAGGATAATCGAGCTCTAATAAGATCACGTTTTTTTTAGCCCAATCAATAAATTCTTTTTTGGCAAAAACATCAGCTTGTAATTTCTTGCACCAACCACACCAATCACTTCCGGTAAAGAAAGCAAAAATTGGTTTTTTTGATTTGGTTGCTATTTCATTCGCTTTCATTAAATCAGTGTACCATTCTAAAGCTTCCGGAGTTTTGGTTTTTGCTTCAGTTTGAACAGGTTTTGCTTTTACTGCTGTTTGCGCAAACGAAATTGCAACGCTCAATAATAAATGTAGAATTGAGATTAAGACTATTTTTTGAATGTAATTTCTTTTCATGATATACAATATTAATAAATCACCGTTAATTTTGAAAACGGAAATTGTTAAAGAATTAAAAGAGTTTTGAATGGTTTTTTTGAGAAAATGTTGCTCTCAATTAGCTATGTTTATTGTCTTCTTTACAATAAACACCCGATTCCTCAACAGGATATTTTTTATCAAGGTCTATGTTATTATAACTTCCTTTCTTTCCCCAGGCAAATAGTTTTTCAAAAAAAGGAAGTAGTTTATTCGCTTTTATTTGTTCCAAAAAATAGACTTCATGCTCTTTTTCTTTGATGCCCATTTCGTATAATATTTTATCGTGCTCGGTAATTCCAATAGAATTAAAATATTGTTTCATTCTAAAATACTCGCAAACATTTCCGCTTTCTAATCTGCCTGCAAAATAAAAAGGCATAAACCAACCAATAACAAAACAACTTCCTGAAATAATTTTACCGATCACATGAAAACGAAATTCATAATATTTGGAAATAGGCACATCATATTTATTCATGATTTCCAAAACTTCTTTTCTATGATTCCATTCATCTATTTCAATTTGTTTGATCGCTTTTTTTTCTTCAGGGTCTTTCACCGAGGCTGCATGACCAATATACGCAAAGGCCGCAGCTTTTTCGGCAGAATAGGCTTGTTTTAAAAGATCAATAAGCTTAGGATGGTTGAGTTTCATTTTTCTACAATACTTTTTACTAAAGATGCAATTAATTCTTTGACTTGTTCCAATGTATTTGCATCCGTTATTTTTCCATCCTTACTTACTTTAGTCTGTACGTATGAAATTAAAAGCTGGGAACTATCCGGAATGTTAGATTCAATAATTTTTAATGTTTCTAATAATGAAGTATGTCCTTTTTCGCCAACTGACGAAGCAGTAATTAAAGCAACTGGTTTATGAGAAAATTCGCACGAAGAAACTGTCCAATCAATTGCGTTTTTTAAAGTTCCCGGAACACCCATTGCATATTCAGGTGTGCAAATTAAAATGCCATCGGCTTCTTTTAATTGTTTGCGAAAACTTGCAACACTTGATGGAGGAGTTTCGTTATCGAGATCCGGATTAAAATGAGGGATGTCTGATAGTCCTTGAAATACCTTTATATCGATTGCATCTTTAGAAAGTTCAATTATTGCATTAATTAAATTAAGATTGGTTGAACTTTGTCGTGTACTTCCTGAAATGGCTAGTATTTTTTTTATTTTTTGCACATTTTATTTTTTTATTTTGCTCGTATTTTTAATCTGTTTATTAAATCCCACTTTAAAACCAATTCCAATGTGAACTGTTGTTTTATAAATTGCATAATCAAAAAATGATGTTAATGCCGCATTAGCAATTATAGCTAACTCTAATTTTCTCCATGAATAATTTCGAGAATATTCAAATCCATTAATAAAGCCGTGCATTTCTGATGATCTTAATTGTGAATATGGACCCCCACTCAAAATTGATGTCCCTTCTATGGGCACAAATTTATTTGTATACCACCAATTTCTATAACCCAACATTAAACTAAATACGTTATTTTTCTTGGGACTATAAGAAAATAAAAGAAAGTTGTTTATTCCCTGATAATAAAACCAGTCATAAATATTAAAAAAACGCCAAGTATATTTAGTCGGTATTGTATAGCTTAAACGATATTCAATACCAAATTTTTTGAATGTAAACCCAGTGTATGCCCCAAAACTCCTCGTAAAAAACTGGTAAGGAATTACACCAGCATGAAAGTAATTAATGCTATCCTTTGGTTCAACTAAAATTGATTTGTATCGCCTAAGTTTCCCATTTTCATAAAAAAATTTGCGAACGAGTTTGGCATCGAGAATTAGTGGTGGTTCATTTAAATTGTTTTTATATTGATATTTTATTATGGTATCCGTAGCCAAAAGTACTTTTACATTAAGCACATTCTTTGAGGTTAAATAAATTTTATCCTGACCAGATAAACTCAGATTAATAAGGAACAATAGAATAGTAAATGTTTTATAATTGTAGTAAATGGGATTTGAATTTTTATAGAAGTATGTTCTCAATTATCTAATTTTCAAATTACCTAATCATCTAATTATTATTTTTTACTCTCTAGCAATTTCTCCAAACCATACATTTCATCACGTAAACGAGCAGCTTCCAGAAAATCCATTTCTTTTGCTGCACGCACCATGGCACTTTTAATTTTACCGATTTGTTTTTTTAATTCATCGGGGCTCATATATTGCACAACAGGGTCAGCAGCTATCGAAACAGTCTCAATCTCTTCATAAGCTTTTACTAATTTACCATCAACATTCACTTCAATACCGCTCATGAACGCTTTTGTCTGATGCTTTTTGCCTGCTTGTTTAGGAGAAATATCGTGCTTAAAATTATACTCTATTTGTTTATGTCTGCGACGCAAAGTTTCATCAATTGTAATTTGCATGCTTTCTGTAACTCTATCCGCATACATAATTACTCTTCCATTTATGTTCCTGGCAGCTCTACCAACTGTTTGCACCAGGCTTTTCACGTTGCGTAAAAAACCTTCTTTATCTGCATCTAAAATCGCAACCAGACTTACTTCGGGTAGATCCAATCCTTCACGCAATAAATTTATTCCTATTAATACATCAAACATTCCTGCTCTTAATTGTCTTAATATTTCAATACGATCCAGCGTGTCAACTTCTGAATGAATATATCTGCAACGAATATTCATTTTAGTCAAATACTTTGTTAACTCCTCAGCCATACGTTTGGTTAAGGTTGTCACCAAAACCCGTTCATCTTTTTCAACTACTTTATTTATTTCGCCAATTAAGTCATCCACTTGGTTTACACATGGACGAACTTCAATCAATGGATCTAAAACTCCGGTTGGTCTTATCAATTGCTCTACCACAATTCCTTCCGCCTGCTGCAATTCATATTCAGCCGGTGTTGCGCTGATATATATAATTTGTTTTTGAAGTGCTGAAAATTCTTCAAATTTCAATGGTCTGTTATCCATTGCAGATGGTAACCTGAAACCATATTCAACCAAATTTGTTTTGCGACTAAAGTCACCACCGTACATCGCGCGTATTTGTGGAATAGTAACATGACTCTCATCAATGAACATTAAATAATCTTCCGGAAAATAATCTAACAAACAAAACGGTCTGCTTCCCGGTGAACGTCCGTCAAAGTAACGCGAATAATTTTCAATGCCACTGCAATAACCTAATTCACGCAACATTTCCAGATCATAATTCACACGCTCTTCCAAACGTTTTGCTTCTAACGTTTTTCCTCGGTCATTAAAAAATTCAACCTGCTTGTGCATATCCTGTTCAATTTGAAACATAGCACCTTGAACCGTTTCAGGTGCAGTCACAAATATATTCGCAGGATAAATAGAAAAGCTTGTAAATTTATTCAGTACAAAATTATTTACTGAATCAAATGTTTCAATCGATTCAATTTCATCACCAAAAAAAGAAATGCGCAAAGCATAATCTGCATAAGGCAAATTAATATCAATCGTATCTCCCTTTACTCTAAAAGTTCCGCGCTGAAACTCCGCCGTGGTTCTGGAATACAAAGCATTTACTAATTGATGTAAAAATTTATTGCGGGAAATATTATCGCCAACATTTATTTCGTTAATATTCTTTTTAAAATCACTCGGATTACCAATACCATAAATACAACTTACCGAACTCACTACA
>JABDBZ010000030.1 GCA_013288385.1 Bacteroidota bacterium | reverse complement strand
ACACGGGTAAAGGTTATGCATTTGAAAGTTTAAAGCTTGCTATCAATTATTGTTTTACTGTTCTGCATTTGAAGCAAGTATATTCAATTGTAAATGTGAATAATGCTGCAAGCCTGAAGCTCTTTGAAAAAGCAGGTTTCGAGAAAACAGGATTGCACAAAAGCTGGAATAAAACCGCCTTGAATCATTTTGAAGACGCTTGGTTTTTACAGTTGATCAATGAAAAATAAATTTCTTGATACCTTACTTTTTTTAAGCGTTTCCATTTGTATTTTGTTTACAAACTGTGAAACAGAAATACATCCTCAAGTCCAAACTCAAAAATCTTCTGAAAATTCTCCTTATTTAAATCATTCCGATTCTGCCAAATACGTTGGCATGAATACTTGTAAGCTTTGTCACCAAAGTATTTACAATACATTTATTAAAACGGGAATGGGCAAATCATTTGCAGTTGCAACCCAAACAAAAAGTGCTGGCAATTTCAAGAATGCTCATGTATACGATAAGTTCTTAGAAATGCATTACCATGCCTATTTTAATAAAGACAGTTTATACATAAATGAATTTCGCTTAGAGAAAAAAGATACTATCTTTTCTAGAACAGAACAGGTTAATTATATCATTGGTTCAGGACAACATACTAATTCGCATATCCAATCAGTTAATGGTTATCTAAATCAAATGCCAATGACTTTTTATACACAAAAACAAAAATGGGATCTTCCACCTGGATTTGAAAATGGAATCAATACGCGCTTCACTCGTAAAATTGGTTTAGAATGTATGAGTTGTCACAATGGCTATCCTGATTTTGTAAAAGGTTCTGAAAACAAATACAAATCAGTACCACAAGGAATTGATTGTGAAAGATGTCATGGTCCGGGCAGTATTCATGTAGAACAAAAGCAAAACAGACAATTAGTTGATACATCAAAACAAATCGATTACTCTATTGTAAACCCATCTAAACTTTCAATCGATCTTCAATTTGATGTTTGCCAACGTTGCCATCTGCAAGGTAATGCTGTTTTAAAAAACAACCATTCGTTTTACGATTTTAAACCAGGGCAAAAATTAAATGATTACATCAGTGTTTTTTTACCAAAGTATAAAAATGCAGATGATGAATTTATCATGGCATCTCATGCTGATCGATTAAAGCAAAGTCAGTGCTTTATTAAATCAATAGAAAAAGCAAAAAAAATAAATTCTTTAAAACCGTATAAAGATGCAATGACTTGTATTACCTGTCACAATCCACATGTAAGTGTTAGAGAAACAAATAAGGAAGTGTTTAATGATGCGTGTCGACAATGCCATTTGAGTTCCAAGTCAGCAGATGGCCGCGAGCAGACAGCAGTTGCAATACACCCAGCTAAGGTCTGCCTACTTCCCAGTCAAAGTACTGCCAATTGCGTTAGTTGTCATATGCCACAATCCGGTTCTATAGATATACCGCATGTATCTGTTCACGATCATTATATTAGAAAACCAATCAGCACAAAAGAGACAAAAAAAATAAAAGAATTCCTTGGTTTGTTTGCTATAAATGAAAAAAATCCTGGCCCGCAAACCAAAGCTATAGCTTATATTCAACAATATGAAAAATTTGACCAAAATAAATCTTATTTAGATTCAGCTAAAAAGTACTTATCTGATAAAACAAAAAGTGATATTGAAAAAAATATTCATGAATTAATTAAATTAAATTTCATGACTCAAAATTTTAAAAAGAATATTGATTATGTAAATGCATTAAATGAAGAACATTGCTTTAAAGATCTATTTAAGTCTGTAAGCTACGACAATAAAGACGCCTGGGCTTGTTATCATATTGCAGAATCATATTACTATACCAGTAACTTACAAACTGCATTAAAATGGTTTGAGAGAGCTTGTAGTTTGGCAGAATATAATCTCGAATTCAAAAATAAATACGGAAGTGCATTAGGACAAGCAAATTTAATTAATCCTGCCATTACACAATTCAAAAAGGTGATTCAAGAAAATCCAAATAATGTTTCGGCTTATACTAATTTGGGCTACATAAAAATGTTGCAAGGACAAACAAAAGAGGCATTTGCGTATTATTCAAAAGGATTAAGTTTGGATCCAGACTATGAACCATTACTATTAAATATAGCTGGGTATTATCTTTTTATTAAGGATAATAAAAAAGCAATAGAATTTTTAAAGAAAATAGTAAAGAAAAACCCAAAAAACACTCAGGCAATTCTTGCTTTAAAACAAATACAAACACTATATTAGTAAAAAAAATTTGGCTAAAAAAAGAAAAATAAGCAGTTACATTTTTTTAATTCTAACTATTCTAATTGGCATTGGTGGCTATTGGGCGTATGTTACTTTTTACAAAACTTCAGTTAAATTAAATAAAGATTATGAGTTTATATATATTCAAAGTGCTTATGATTTAAATGACATAATTTATGAACTAAAAGAAAAAAATATAGTCCCGGAAACTGAGAAATTTGAATGGTTAGCTAAACGGATGGATTTGGATAAAAATATCCATCCAGGTAAATACCGTATCATAAATGGTATGACTCATCGTCAAATCATTAATTTAATAAAATACAATAAAGAGGAAAAAGTAAAACTAACTTTTAATTCACAGATCCATGATTTAAATGAGTTTATAGCATACGTAGATGATAAATTAGAATTGAATGAAGAATTATTAGAAGATTATTTTGAAGATCCTAAAAAATTAGATCGCGATTTTAACTTGGATGAAGCAACGGCATTTGGTGCTATTTATCCGGAAACTTATGAGTTGAGTTGGGCTATTACTCTACCCGATTTTATTAATGAATTGAAAAAATCTTATTACGAATTTTGGACGGATGAAAAAATCAAACGAGCCAAAAAAAATACGAAGCTATCTTTAGGAGAAGTCATTGCACTTGCTTCAATTGTTCAAAGTGAAAGCTATATTTCTGATGAGCAACAAAAAATCGCAGGAGTTTATTTAAATAGAATAAATAAAGGAATGTTTCTACAGGCAGATCCTACCCTTGTATTTGCAAACAAAATTTGGGGTGTACAACGGGTTTATGATAAAGATAAAGATATAGACTCACCTTATAATACATATAGATATAAAGGATTACCGCCTGGTCCAATTTGCTTAGTTGGTTCACAAGCCCTCAATAACGTAATTGAATATAATAAACATAATTTTTTATTTTTTTGTGCAAAACCTGAATTAAACGGTTATTCTAATTTTTCTGAAACCTATGAACAGCATGAGAAGTACGCTAAGGTTTATCAGAAAACAATGAATAAAAAAGGGGTTAAATAAAAATCATTTAAAACCGTAAATTTATACTCATGAAAATAACCATTGCAATAGACGGATTTTCGAGTTGTGGCAAAAGCACAATTGCAAAGGCTTTAGCGCAAAAATTAAATTATAGTTATATTGATACTGGTGCCATGTATAGAGCAGTGACAGTTTATGCATTACAAAATAAATTGATTGATCATTCTAAAAAACCAAATTTTGAACAATTAATTGCTGCCCTTCCCAATATTAAAGTTGTATTTATTTTTAATCCGCACACAAAAACTTCTGAAACATTTTTAAACGGAATTAATGTTGATCGTGAAATACGAACTATGGAGGTAAATGAGATTGTTAGTAAAATAAGTTCTATTAAAGAAGTACGTGAAAAAATGGTAGCCTTACAACGTGAGATGGGCAAAAACAAAGCAGTAGTATTGGATGGTAGAGATATTGGTACTAATGTTTTTCCTGATGCTGAATTAAAAATTTTTATGACTGCGGATAATTTAATTCGTGCGCAAAGGAGATTGGATGAATTAAGAAGTAAGGGCGACTATCATGATGTTAGTGAAATATTGCAAAATTTATTGAAACGGGATTATGATGATATGCACCGAAAAGAAAATCCACTTATAAAAGCAAAAGATGCCATCATCCTTGATAATACTGATCTAAGCAAAGAAGAACAATTGGAATTTGTTTTAAAGTTAATTGCAGATATGCAGTTAACAAAAGATCAGGTAGAATGAAAAACAAACAAACTTTATATAGCGCTTTTCGTTTTGCTTTTAAAGGAATTGCTTATGCTTTAACAGAACGAAATTTTATTATTGATCTGTTTTTTGCATTAGTAGTGGTTTTAGCAGGGTTCGTTTTAAAGATTTCTAATGTGGAATGGTTAGCAATTTTAATTTGTATAGCTCTAGTTTTAAGTATGGAAATGGTAAATACTGCCATCGAAAAAACAATTGATCTGTTACATCCTCAACAAAATCCTAAAGCAGGTGAAATAAAAGATATAGCTGCAGGAAGTGTTTTAATAGCAGTTATTATTAGTGGGATAATTGGTGTTATAATTTTTTTACCGAAAATTTTCGATCTTTTAAATAAATCTTAGTGTATTAAAGCATCTTTAATTTCTATTTGTTTTCCACAGTTAAAATGTGATAACGGACAAGCATTAAAACCATGCATACCACAAGGACGACAATCCATTTTTCCGGCATCAATTACTTTACTATTATCTGATAAAGGGTAAAATCCAAATTCTTTTATAGTTGAACAATAAAATGCAGTCACCGGAGAATTAGTAGCAGAAGCCAAATGCAAAGGTGCGCTATCGTTTACATAATTCATTTTTGCTTTTTGCATTAAAGCAGCCGATTGCAGCAAAGTTAATTCACCACACAAACTTTTTATAGAGTTGTGTTTACTGTGTTTAATGATATCATTCGCAAGATCAGAATCTGCAATACTTCCAAGTATGTAAATAGAAATAGAGTTTGATGTGAGATCACAAAGTTCAACCCATTTTTCTTTTGGTAATTGTTTAGTGAACCAAACAGATGAAGGTGCGATACAAATGAAGTCAGTTTTCAATAAAAGTTTTATTTTTTCCAGATCTGAATTTGAAGGGTAGATTTTTGGTTTAAAAACTCCTTCTCCGGTAAAATCATCTATCAATTGATTATAGCGTTCTATTTCATGCTTTCCATTATTGAAAGTATGTTTTGGAGCATGATCAAATAAATAAGCGAAAGGCGTTTGCTTATACCCTGCTTTATGCCGAGCTCCTGAAAACGCAGTCAGAAAGCCCGAACTAGCATATCGGTGGCAATCTACAACAAGATCATATTTGTTTTTTCGGATCTGAAAAAATAACTTGAAAAGATTTTTTAATTTATCTTCTTTCTTATTCCATATTAATGTTTCTTTTAAAAAAGGGTGTTCCTCATAAATTCCTTCATTACCTTTTCTTACAAGAATTGAAACAGAAGCATTCGGAAATTTAGAATGTAATTTTTCAACTAGAGAAGAAGCTAAAATGGCGTCGCCAATAAATGCAGTTTGAATGATGAGTATGTTAGAATAAGTCAAAAGTTAAAGGTAGAAAGTTAAAAGTGTAAAATCAAAAGTTAAAAGTAGAAGGTGGAAAGTCGAAAGTTAAAAGACATCATACAAATTAAAGTTCAACTTTGTATTCTATGAAACTGAAATCCTTCTTTATACTTTAAACTTTTTACTTATTTAAAATCAAACCCACTTTATACTTTCGACCTTGTACTTTCTACTTTTTTCTTTTTTTAAACAGCAACATTATATTCCCTCAGCGTCTCATTCAAACTCGTTTTGAGATCTGTACTTTCTTTACGCTTACCAATGATCAAAGCACATGGCACTTGATAATCACCGGCAGGAAATTTTTTTGTGTAAGAACCCGGTATCACAACACTTCTTTCCGGAACATATCCTTTTGTCTCAATTGGCTTTTCTCCGGTTACATCAATAATTTTAGTAGACATTGTTAAAACAACATTTGCACCAAGAACAGCTTGCTTGCCCACTCTTACGCCTTCTACAACAATACATCTGCTTCCAACAAAACAATCATCCTCAATTATAACTGGCGCAGCCTGCACTGGCTCTAATACGCCACCAATTCCTACACCTCCACTTAAGTGCACATTTTTTCCTATTTGAGCGCAACTGCCCACTGTAGCCCATGTATCAACCATTGTACCACTGTCAACATATGCGCCAATATTCACATAGCTTGGCATCATAATAACACCACTTGCCAAAAAAGCTCCGTATCTAGCAACTGCATTAGGAACTACCCGCACACCCAATCCTGCATAATTTTGTTTGAGCGCCATTTTATCATGGTATTCAAACGGACCAACTTCAATAGTTGCCATTTTACGAATAGGGAAATACAAAATCACTGCTTTTTTAATCCACTCATTCACCTGCCAACTTCCATCGGGCATAGGTTGTGCCACGCGTAATTTTCCTTTATCTAATTGTTCTATTACAGTTTCAATTGTAATAATTGTTTCTTTATCTTTTAGTAAATCGCGATTGTTCCAAGCTGCCTCTATTATTTGTTGCATAAAATTGAGTTTTTCGACTTGCAAGTTACCAAAAATTAGTATATTTGCCTTCCTAAATTTTTACAAGGTTCCGTAGCTCAACTGGATAGAGCACCTCACTACGGATGAGGAGGTTTGGGGTTCGACTCCCTACGGTACCACTTTCAAAAAACCAAAAGCCTCTAACAGCATTGCTGTTAGAGGCTTTTCATTTAATAGGTAAAGCCATTTCAAATTACTCAAAACTGTCTTTCGTGTTCTTTCAGCATTCGGCGTACAATTGAATTAAGGCTCAACTGAACAAAAATCTATTATTCCTTCTAAAACTTCCAAACCAAAACATTTTTCTGCATTTTGTGGACAAGCCTTTATTTCCTCATAACATTCTTTTAAAAAAAGCCTTGAAAATACATAGTCGTCTTTATATAAAGAAGCACAATATCCATATAAAGTTTCCTGTTGCGAAAGCTTATACATAATTTCTTCTACTTCCATAAATTAATGTCGCTTAAAATATTCTATCTCTTGTTCATGTTTTTTAGCTGCTTCCAATGAAGAAAAAGTGCCCAAGTTCCTTCTCTTATTTGTCTTTGGATTTTTCTTTATAGAATAAATCCTGTATTCTCCTGATTTTAACTTTCGTATCATAATTCTATTTTTAAACTATTAATTTCTAATTTTAAAATAATTTCATGCCAAAGATTGAAAACGAGAAAAATGCATTTATGTAGAATTCTATTCTCGAATCGGGTAATTATTTGCTTAATTAAAACTATTCAATTAATTTATCAAATATCAATTAATGAAAAACAAAATACTAAGTTACGCTAACATTTTAAACTTTTGGTATTAAAATATCCTCTAACTTTGTATCACCAAAACTAATTCACATGAAAAAGAATTTAATTTCATTTTTACTTTGCATATCTATTCTTGCAGGATTTGCACAACGTCCATCACCAGACATTATAGAAACTTCGAAAGGAACACTGACAATTCAACCAATATTACATGCAGCTGTTGTATTGAGTTGGAATAACAAAACTATATACGTTGATCCATATGGTGGAGCAAAAGCATATGAAGGTCTACCGGCTCCTGATTTAATTTTAATTACGGATATTCACGGAGATCATTTGCATCTTGAAACTCTTAATGGCCTCAAAACTTCCGGAGCTGCATTTATTGTACCGCAAGCAGTGGCCGATATGTTACCGGAAAACTTCAAAAAGAAAGCTGTTGTTTTAAATAATGGGAAAAATATTGAAGAAAAAGGAATTTCAATTTCTGCGATCCCTATGTATAATTTACCTGAAACAGCTGATTCAAAACATACAAAAGGACGAGGTAATGGTTATATTTTAAATCTTGGGGGAAAAATGGTTTATTTATCAGGTGATACTGAAGATATTCCAGAAATGCGCAACCTTAAAAATATTGATATAGCTTTTATATGCATGAATTTGCCATATACAATGGATATTAATCAAGCGGCGAGCGCAGTACTCGAATTTAAGCCAAAAATTGTATATCCTTATCATTATAGAGGTCAAGATGGCCTAAGTGATATAGAAGGATTCAAGAAGTTAGTCAATGCAGATAATTCTTCAATTGATGTAAGGCTCAGAAACTGGTATCCAAAATATTGAGCATTTCAATTTATTTAAAATAAGATTTAATATATCATAATAAATGAGTATATTTGACTTCTTCATTTGAAGATTGTATTTCAATCTGTTGTAGTATCCTCTTACAATTCGGTAAATCTTACATTTTTCGTTTAAAGACAAAGACAGTGATTTAAATCATTGCCACAAAACCGATTATTGCACTAATAAAACAAACAACAAATAATAACCCGTAGCGACTAAAATGCCGTTACAAAAAACAAAAAAACAACAATGAAAAAAGGAACAGTAAAATTCTTTAACGAAGCAAAAGGCTTTGGATTTATTAAAGAAGAAGGTGGACAAGAAATATTTGTTCACGCATCAGGATTAAAAGAAGAAATTCGTGAAAATGATGAAGTAGTGTTTGAAATAGAACAAGGAAAAAAAGGCTTAAATGCCGTTAATGTAAGTCTTGCAAGCTAAATTGCAAAAACTAAAAGCAAATCAAATTGATTTGCTTTTTTTTATTCTTTATTAAAAAACATAACATGCGGCAACTAAAAATAAATAAATCGATCACCAATAGGGATGCTGCATCACTAGATAAATACTTAGCTGATATTTCTAAACTTCAATTAATTACTGCAGAAGAGGAAGCAATTTTAGCACAAAAAATTAGAGAAGGGGACGAAGTAGCTCTTGAAAAATTAACGACTGCAAATTTAAGATTTGTTGTTTCTGTGGCTAAACAATATCAAAACCAAGGTCTAAGTTTACCCGATCTTATAAACGAAGGAAATGTTGGTTTAATAAAGGCCGCTAAACGTTTTGACGAAACCAGAGGTTTTAAATTTATTTCTTATGCTGTTTGGTGGATCCGTCAATCTATTATGCAGGCTGTGTCGGAACAGTCAAGAATTATTCGTCTACCATTAAATAAAATTGGTGCTTTAAATAAAATAAAAAAAGCACAAAGTGTACTTGAACAAAAATTTGAAAGAGCAGCAAGCGTTTTTGAACTTTCTGAAGTACTCGAAATGTCGGAAGAAGAAATTAGTGTAACCTTAAGAGCCTCCTCATGGCATACTTCAACAGATGCATTACTTCCAGGCAACGAAGAACTAACTTTATTAGAAGTTACATCTAATCCTAATGATCCTAAACCTGACGATTTCTTAATGGAATCATCATTACAAACTGAAATTGGACGTGTTTTAAATACATTAAGCGACAAAGAAAAAGATGTTATTGTTTTGTTTTTCGGAATTGGCTGTACAAACCCTTTTACGTTAGAAGAAATCGCGGAAAAATATGATCTAACAAAAGAAAGAGTTAGACAAATAAAAGAAAAAGCTATTCGAAGATTAAGAATAGAATCAAAAAGTAGAATCTTAAAAACTTATTTAGGGTAAAAAAGCCCCGTATTATGGCAGTTTCAGAAATACGATTTATAGCGAGCGACAGAAATCAAAATCTTTTTTTTGGAACTCTCAGACAAAGGATAGATAACTATTTTAAAGAAAACAACCTTTCAAAACATTATAATTTGCAAATGATTATTAAAACAGTCGTTTTATTATCTTGCTATATTATCCCTTTTATTAGCTTATTGATTTTTCAACCTGCATTTGGTTATTCTCTTTTAATTTGGTTATTAATGGGCTTCGCTAAGTCAGGAATTGGCATGAGCATTATGCATGATGCAAATCATGGTGCTTACTCATCAAGTGCAAAGTTAAATAAATGGTTAGGCTATACAATTAATTTAGTAGGAGGTAGTGCCTTTACCTGGAAAATTCAACACAATATTTTGCATCATACCTACACTAATGTTTTAGATATGGATGATGATATAGAGGACAAATTAGTTATGCGGTTTTCTCCACACACGCGTGTAAAGTGGTATCATAAATTCCAATGTGTATATGCATTTTTTTTCTATGGCATTTTAACTTTGTATTGGACTCTTTTCAAAGATTTTGTTCAATTTTATAAATACACTAAAAAAGGAGTAAATAAAGAATGTAAGTCAAAGAACAAAGTCATTTTAATGAAGATTATATTAAGTAAAATTGTTTATTTCACAGTGTTTTTTGTGTTACCCCTACTCTTTCTAAAAATGCCTATTGCGAAATATATTTTAGGTTATTTATTAATGCAATTTATTGCAGGAATTGTTTTAACCGTTATTTTTCAGCTCGCACACACGGTAGAAAACACTTCGCACCCCTTACCAAATAAAAGCGGTACAATTGAAAACAATTGGGCAATTCATCAAATGAATACAACCGTTAATTTTTCGAGAGAAAGTAAATTCATTTCTTGGTTTGTTGGTGGATTAAATTTTCAAGTTGAACATCATTTATTTCCAACTATTTGTCATGTACATTATCCTAAAATAGCTTCCATTGTAAAGGCAACGGCGGAAGAACACGGCGTGCCTTATTTAGAAAATAAAACCTTTGGCTCTGCCTTGAAATCACATATCAAAACATTACAAAAATTCGGAAAAATACCATCATTAAATGATGCTATTTCCTAAGTCTGTAAAAAAATACACCCAACTCTCAGTAATAAAATTCAATAAATTCAAAGAGAGTAATACACTGTTCATCTCAGGCACACTAACCAGCCATTGGTATAATTCCTTATTCATTATCCTTAGTACAACAACTTTATATTATTAATAAGTTTTTATTTCGTTCTGATATTATCATTGCTCTCCAAACAAAATATTTATACATTTGAATTCAATATTTATTTTATGAAAAAAACATTTATAGTTGGTTTACTGATCAGTACTCTATCATTAAACCTAAATTCACAAAACAATAAATCAAAAAGTTCTTTAACTCCTTCTGAAGCAAAACCAAATACCTTTAAAAAAGGGCAACTTGATTTGAATATTGGTATTGGACTTGGAAGATCTGGTAATTATTTCTATAATGGCGGAAGTGCAAGTTTTTTTGGCAGCAGTTATAAATATACTGTAACTCCTCCTATTAGTGTATCATTAGATTATGGAATTACAAAAAACATAAGTATAGGTGGTTACCTTGCTTTTACAAGAGCTAAGCTAACTTTTAGTGGAAATGATTATTACGTCAATGGCCCTAATATTATTAATTATAATTATACAGATACTTATTCTTGGAACTATTATATTGTTGGAGTTAGAGCTGCATTCCATTTTTCTGAGTATTTACAAATTGAAAACCTCGATCTTTACGGAGGCATTATGCTCGGAAATAATTTTGTTAGCTCTAAATATACCACAACCGATACCTATAATCAAGTTCATAATGGAGGTTGGGCAAGTGGTTACGGTGGTTTTATTTGGGGACTTTATGCAGGCGGCAGATATATGTTCACCCCAAAATTAGGCGCATTTGGTGAATTTGGCTATGGCTTATCTTATGCAACTATCGGCTTAAATATTAAACTTTAAAACTGCGCATTTAAATAATCCTCAATCATGAAAAAACTTATACTATTCGTTTTCATTTTAGGTTTAACAAATTTAAATGCGCAAACCGGAAAAGACCCGTATGTTTTATATAACATCAAAGGGGAAAAAGCAACATATGATCAACTTCTAGCTGAAGCTAAAAAAGCGGACATAGTTTTGTTTGGAGAGTTACATGACAATCCAATTTGCCATTGGTTACAAAAAGAATTAACGACTGATTTATATAAAGAGAAAAAAGAAAAATTAGTTTTAGGAGCTGAAATGTTTGAAGCTGACGATCAAATTGCGATCAACGAATATTTACAAGGCAAAATAAGTGATAAAACATTTAAAGATGAAGTAAAACTTTGGAACAACTTTGCAACGGACTACAAACCTTTATTAGATTTTGCTAAAACAAATAAATTAAATTTTGTCGCTGCAAACATTCCACGCCGTTATGCAAATATGGTTTACTCAAGAGGTATTGCATCACTAGATAGCATTGATCCGGAAGCAAAAAAATGGATTACTCCATTGCCCATGAGATATGACGCCAGCTTGAAGTGTTATAAAGATATTTTTGAAAGCGCTGGTGGACATGGTGGTGATAATCTTCCAAAATCACAAGCAATCAAAGATGCAACAATGGCTTATTTTATTTTGAAAAACTGGTCAAAAGGGCAAACCTTTATTCATTATAATGGTGCTTATCATAGCAATAATCATCAATCTATCGAATGGCATTTAAAACAAACCAATACGAGTTTAAAAGTATTTGTTATTTCATCTACAGAACAAAACGATACAGGTAAATTAGAAGAAGAAGGAAAAGGTTTGGGAGATTTTATTATTTGTACACCCAGTAATTTAACTAAAACGTATAAATAGAAAGTATTTTACTTTACAACTATTTTTTGAGTATACACGGTATCCTTAGTTGTAATACTTACAATTAATAAACCATTTTGAATAGTGTTCAATTGATTTCTTTTGAAATACATTTTATCTTCTGCTTTAATATTATCATAAAAAATACTAAATATAATATTTTCTTATTCGAAAAAAATAATTCTAAAATGATAGATAATGGATAGGTTTTTGTATAATTTAGATCTTTAGTAGTAATAAAATAAGGTGGATTTAGAAGAAGGATTACATATTTGGCGTTACACTCTTAACGAACAAGATTATTTTAATGAACTGAAAGATCCTTTACTTTCACAAGAAGAAGTGAATAGATATGAATGTTATTTAAATGAAAGTGATAAAATAAGATATATCTGCAATCATCGTTTTGTTAGGCAAGTGTTATCAAAATATTTAAATGAGCTGCCTTCACAAATCAAATTTAGTTATTCTGAAAAAGGTAAACCATTTATTAAAAATTCTGATTTCTTTTTTAATTATTCTTACAGAAGTAATTATTGTTTTCTTGCTGTCACAAAATTTGGAGAAGTTGGAGTTGACATTGAAAAAATGAAACCGCTTCAGGATGCACCTACTTTTATTTCTTTTTCCTTTTCTGAAAAAGAGAAGAAAATTATTTATGAAAGTAATACTGTAGATTTTCAGGAAACACTATTTACTTTTTGGACCTACAAAGAAGCAATTATTAAGTCATTAGGTGTTGGCTTAAGTGCCGATCTAACACAAATTGATCTTTCAGACTTCTATTATACCAAGTTAAACCCTTTATCATACGACCATTATAACTTATATACTATGGAAAAAATTAATGCTCCGGAAGGTTATAAGGCAGCTTTTGCTATTAAAGGCGAACTAAATAGATATGAAGAGTTTGAGTATAATTAAAGATATTTAATCTCCGTAAGATATAGAAAATGAAGCTATCTTTGAGTGCATGAAATTCGAACACCTTAAACATTTTTTTTGTTGCTTTATACTTGTCACAAAGGTGTTTTCACAAGTTGACAATACTTATATTAATTCTCCCAAAAGAGATAGTTTGTTAAAGTTGGAAAATGATGGAAAAGACATGATTGATGTTTTAGGTTTAAAAAAATTTATTAATGAAAATCCTAATGAAACAAAAAAAGAAAGGGAGGTAAGATTTACTGTTCTACCTTTCGTGGGTTATACACTTCAAACGCGCTTGGCGGCTATTTTGGCGGGAAACATAGCTTTTTATGTTGATGACGATGACGAAACAAATCAATCAGCAGTAAGTACAAGCATTAGTTATACTCAAAATAATCAGATTATTTTTCCAGTTTTCACAAACATCTGGACAAGAAAAAATAAATTTAATTTATTAGGTATTTGGCGTTATTACAAATATCCTGAAAGCACTTACGGATTGGGAGGTTATACATCTTTAAAAATAGCCAATAAGTTAGATTATTCATACATCATTTTTCGGGAAGCAGTTTTGAGGCACTTTTCAAACTCTTATTTTTATGCAGGTTTGGGTTATAATTTAAGCTATCATATAAACATTACCGAAAGTGATAATTCAGATGGAAAACTAACTGATTTTACAAAATACGGCAAAACTAAAAACTCTGTTTCATCCGGCATTTCTTTTCACGCTTTATACGACAAAAGAGGAAATACAATTAATCCACCAAAAGGGATGTATGCAAGCGTAACATTTTGTCCATTTACCACTTTGCTTGGTAGCAATAACAACTGGCAATCTTTAGTTATAGATTTCAGGAAATACTTTAAAATGCCACACTCTAAAAATGTATTAGCTTTTTGGAATTATAACTGGTTTACAAATGGCAAAGCACCTTATCTTGATTTACCCAGCACAGGTTGGGATTCTTTTTCAAACATTGGAAGAGGCTATATACAAAGCAGGTTGAGGGGAACAAATTTATTATATTTGGAGGCTGAATATCGTTTCCGAATCACCCACAATGGTTTATTAGGCGGGGTAGTCTTTAGCAATGCACAAAGTGTTTCCGATTGGCCCAGCAATCAATTTACTGTTATTTATCCCGCTATTGGATCAGGTATTCGTATCAAATTAAATAAACATTCTAATACTAACCTCTCTATTGATTACGGGGTTGGTATTAAAGGTTCAAAAGGCTTGTTCATTAATTTGGGGGAAGTTTTCTAATGCTTTTAAATCAAGCCTTTTCTTTCAAATTTAAATTATTGTTGCAGATAAAAAGAATTTATAATTTTGCATCGAAGCCGAATAATACGCATAAATGATAACCATAGAAAAAGTAAATTCTTCAAAGCAAATAAAAGAATTCATAGATTTTCCACACGATCTTTATGAAGGAGATCCCAATTATGTTCCTGAAATTTTCATTGGGCAAAAAGATTTGTTGAACAAAAAAAAACATCCATTTTTTAAACACTCTAAACTCGATCTTTTTTTAGCATACAAAAACAAAAAAATAGTTGGTCGCATTGCTGCAATACGTAATAATAATCACATCAAATTCACTGGTAAACATGAAGGTTTTTTTGGTTTTTTTGAAGCCATTAACGATTATGAAGTTGCAAAACTTTTATTTGACACAGCAATTGATTGGTTAAAAAAAGAGGGGTTAACAAATGTAATTGGACCAACAAGTTTTTCTACGAACGAAATTTTTGGTTGGCATTTAGATGCATATAATATTCCTCCAATGGTAAGTATGGCTTACAACAAAGATTATTACCCGGGGTTTGCAGATAAATACGGTTTTACAAAAAAAACTGATCACTTTGCGTATTATATGACTGATAAAACAGTATCTCAAAAAGCGCTTAAAGTATGTGATGCAATTGAAGCGCGTTTAAAAACAAAAGGCATTACCATCCGTTCGGTTAATATGAAAAAATTTACTGAGGAAGCTGAAAAGTCGCACTACGTATATAATTCAGCATGGGATAAAAATGCGGGTTTTGTGCCTATGTCTTATGATGAGTTTATGCATTTATGCAAAGAAATGAAAATGATCATGGATCCTGAATTATGCTACATAGCAGAACATGAAGGTAAATTTATTGGATTCTCTTTTTCTTTTCCGGATATTAACCAAGTGTTGAAAGATGTAAAAAGAGGACGCTTATTACCTTTCGGGATTTTTAAACTACTGTTTAACAGAGGGAAAATAAATAAGTTTAGAGTAGTTGTTTTGGGAGTTATTGAAGGTTATCGTAAACTAGGCATAGAGGCATGTTTTTTTGCCCGTACAATTAATTATGCACAAAAAAACAATATGATAGCCGCCGAAGCTTCATTGATTTTGGAGAACAATGAAATGATGAATCAGGCTTTAAAAAACATTAACGCAGAAATTTATAAAACGTACAGATTGTATCAGCTTGCTCTGTGAAAAAAAGATCAGACTATAATTTCTTAACTATCCTTTCACCGACAGATATTGGTACTTTATTTTATATTTTTGTTTCAACAATTTTTATTTGTATTCAGTCTTCACAAATTGAAAATGTGTGTATTCACTTTGCCATAAGAATCGCTGTGATTGCTTTCATTCCAATTTTTTATTTTTTAGATAAAAGGATTCCGAACAAAATCACTTCGCTTCTCAAGAATATTTATCCTTTACTTTTTCTGAGTTATTTTTATGGTGAAACCGTCTATATAAAAAATATAATTTTTCCAACAGATCTAGATGCTCACTTCGCAAAAATCGATCAATGGCTCTTCGACTGTCAACCAAGCATGGAGTTTTCAAGATTTTTTAATAGTGACTTTTTTAGGGAAATTATGTTCATGAGTTACTTCTCTTATTATCTCATGATTGCTATCGTTTGTATAGCGATTTGTTTTCTAAAACCTTTTGAGGCGCGTAAAAGCCTTTTTTTAGTGACCTTTTCTTTTTACATGTATTATATTTTATATATTATCTTGCCAATAATAGGTCCACAATATTATTTTAATTCTACAGCCTATGAACCAAACTTACCTTATTTTTTTGGAAAAGTAATGTATCATTTGCATCCAATAGAAAAAGCTACCGGAGCCTTTCCTAGTTCACATGTAGGAATAGCGTTTATACTTAGTTACATCACTTTCAAGCACATTAAAAAATTATTTTATTTTATACTACCATTTGTTTTCGGAATTTGTTTCGCAACTATTTATTTAAAGGAGCATTATCTTATTGATGTTATTGCAGGCATTATATCTGTGCCATTACTTATTAAGTTCACTACTTATATTTACAAAAAACTTTCGTTGTTTCTTGAGTTCGAGCATCACTAATTCAGTCAATTAATATTCTATTTGATACTGAGCAATTTAACATTTGTGTTGATTGATAAAGAAATTTTAATTTTATCTTTAAATTTTAATACCATTTTGTTTTAACTATCTAATATGTCAATACAAATAATAATGTTTCCAGGCCAGGGATCTCAATTCAGAGGTATGGGAGAGAGTTTATTTAAAGAATTCCCAGAAGCTGTTGAAAAAGCAAACAAAGCTTTGGGATACAATATTGTTGAGTTATGTCTTAATGATCCTAACAATACCTTAAATCAAACTAATTTCACACAACCTGCTCTGTTTTTTATTAATTACCTTACTTATAAAAAATTCTTACAAACAAATAAGGTTCCGAACTATTTTATTGGTCATAGTTTAGGTGAGTTTAATGCATTAAATGCCGCAGGTGTATTTGATTTTGAAACAGGTTTAAAAATTGTCCAAAAAAGAGGGGAATTAATGTTCTCTATTGGTGATACTTCCATGGCTGCCGTTATTGGCGGAGATTATAAAGAGATTAAAGAAATTTTAAAAAATAATTTTCCTGATATTGATATCGCTAATATTAATACTGCTTCCCAAATAGTTATTTCAGGTAAGATTGAATCATTAGATAAAGCAGCCGATTTTTTTGAAGAAGAAGGCCTGGTTTATATCCCGTTAAAAGTAAGCGGCGCATTTCATTCAAGGTATATGACCCCGATAAAAGATAAATTTCAAGCTTTTATTGAAACAATGGCATTAAACAAAACCAATATCCCTGTCATTTCAAATTATACCGCTACCCTCTATCCTATTGAAAAAGAAGGAATCATCAAAAACATGGTCAACCAAATAAATAGTCCAATCAAATGGTTGCAAAGTATTGAATATCTGATGTATCAGGGTGAGTGTAATTTTATCGAGATAGGCCCTGGCGAGGTGTTAAGCAATATTATTAAAAAAATAAAAATATAATTTAGATTTTCTTCCCTTGGGGTTATTCAACCTGCTAAACAAAAAATTATTTAAAATTTGTCTAAATTTTTGAAAAATTAATTATTAATGTTAATTTGTCTTCGTATTTTATCCACTATAACTGAATAAAAAAAAGTAATATTGCACCGTGAATTACGATGAAAAAGAAGCTTTAATTGGAAGCTTAAAACGAGATATTGTGAAAATGCCAACAGAAGGTACAGTTAAAGTATCTTTTAAGAAAGATGACGTGTACAAAATAATTCCACATCGTCCACCATTTGCCCTAATTTCCTCCATTACAGGGGTAAATATTCAAGAAGCTATTATTGAGGTTACAAGCTATATTGACCCAACAGATCCTATATTTGCCGGTCACTTTCCCGGTTCACCTGTTTACCCTGGTGTTTTGCAAATAGAAAGTATGGGTCAAGCAGGTTTATGCCTTGCTTACTTTACAAAAAACAATACAACCAAAATCAACAACGATAGTCAGCCTGTTAAAGGATTGTTTACAAGAGTTCATAATGCCGGCTTTAACAAAGGTGTTATGCCCGGGGATAATCTTACTATTAGGGTAAAATCTATAGAAGATGATGATTTTATGGGATTAATGTCGGCTCAAGTAATAATAAATAACGATATTTATTCACACAGTATTTTAGAAGTATATTATCCTTAAAAAGAAAATTATAAATTAATAAACGATTAAATGTTATGTTAAAAAAGCGTGTAGTAGTAACGGGAATGTCCATTAATACTCCTATTGGAGATAATTTAGATTCTTTTATTGAGAATTTATTGGCGGGCAAATCTGCAATTTGTAACTGGAAAACTATTGATTCAAGCAAAATATATAGCAAAGTTGGCGGTGATATGGGTGACTATGATATCAATAAAAAAATTGATAGCTATAAAGGTCGAGTTCCTGAAGGTGTATTTAATCGCTTAGAAAAATTAGGAAAAAAATCTCCGTTCTCTATCGCTGTTTCTTTGCAAGTAGCTGTTGAAGCTATGTTAGACTCAGGTTATATTAAAGAAATTAAAGATGGTAATAATATCGCTACAGTTGTTGCAGGTCATAATTTAAATCAAAAATACACTTTCGAAAACCATGATGTTTTTAATGATGATCCTGATTTTGTAGATGGTTTATTTGCGCTATATGGATTAGATACACATCATGTAGGAAGTGTAACTGATATTTTACAATTACATGGTCCTGCTTATACTGTTGGCGCAGCTTGTGCAAGTGGTAATGTTGCATTACGTTGTGCTGTTGATGAAATTCAATTACACGATGTGCCGGTTGCTATGGTAGTTGCGCCGGTTCTCGATTATTCTCCTTTAGATTTACAAGGAATGGCCATTATGGGTGCCATTTCATATAAATCATTTACTGATAGTCCTGAAAAAGCAAGCCGACCATACGATACAAAGAGAGAAGGGTTTGTGCCATCACATGGTGCCGCTTCATTGGTACTCGAAGATTATGATCATGCAATTGCAAGAGGCGCTAAAATTTATGCTGAAATACTAGGAGTTGAATCGTCTTCTGATGGTAATCACTTACCACAACCATCGCAAATTGGTCAGGCTCGTTTAATGAAACGCTTATTGAAAAACTGCGGTGTAAAAGCTGAAGAAGTTGATTATGTAAGTGCTCACGCAACATCAACCCCATTAGGAGATCTTACCGAGTTACGTTCTATCAAAGATGTATTTGGAGATCATTGCAAAAAATTAAAAATCAACGCGCCTAAATCTATGTTAGGTCATACATGCTGGAGCGCTGCTACTGTTGAAACAGTGGCTGCTATTTTACAAATGAACAGAAACGAATTGCATCCTTCAATAAATATTGATGAGCTTGATCCGGAAGTGGATATTGATATTTGCAGAAACAAAAGAACAAAACACGAAATAAATATATTGCTAAAAAACTCTTTTGGTTTTGGAGGATTGAATAGTATTAGCTTAATTAAAAAGTACAAAGGGAAATAATTTATATGAAGATTTTTATTACAGGCGCTTCAAGGGGTATAGGATATAAAACAATGATGATGGCCTTAGAAAAAGGGCACGACGTAGCTTTTACTTATAATAATCCAGATACTGATGTTGCTAAAATAATTGCAGAAGCAAAAAAAATTGCTCCGAATCAATTATGCAAAGGTTACCAATTAAACATCAGATACAACGAACAAGTAGTAAACGTTGTTGATGCAGTTTTAGATGATTTTGATTCAATTGATACTGTAATTAATAACGCAGGGATGAACAGAAATAATTTGGCATTTAGTATGTCAGATGAAGAATGGACTGAAGTTATTGATACTAATTTAAGTGGCACTTTTTATGTTATCCGTGCTTTCTTACCGGTGTTTTTATCAAATCGCAAAGGACATTTTGTAAATATTTCTTCTATTGCAAAAGATGGTTTATCCGGGCAGGCAAACTATGCCGCAAGTAAAGCAGGATTAATTGGCCTCTCAGGAACTATTGCAAAAGAATACGGACAAAAAGGAATAACAAGTAATGTAGTTGCACCGGGAATGTTTGAAACAGATATGACCAAAGAATCTTTAAGTGATAGCTTACGTAATTTTTGGGTGCAACATTGCCCCGTTAAGCGTTTAGGGCACTTAGAAGAATTAGCGGAAGTTGTTTTATTTTTAGGATCAGACGCTGCAAGCTTTGTAAATGGTCAAACAATTAGTGTTAACGGTGGCTTAGATTGGGCAGAATAATGGAATCAAAAAAATACGGAATAGAAAAAATAAGAGTGTATCCAACCGCTCTACAACTAGATCTCGAAACATTGGCCAAAGCACGTGGCTATGATGTTGATCACATGAGAAAAGAATTGATGGTTGAAAAACGTGGTGTTAACCCACCATGGGAAGATACTGTTACCATGGCTGTTAATGCAGCAAAACCAATGCTTTCAAAAGAAGATATTGATTCTATCGGATTATTAATTCTTGCAACGGAAACTGGCTTAGATGGTGAGAAAGCTTTGAGTTCATGGGTATTTGAATACTTAGGTTTACCAACAGCATGTAGACATTTTGAAGTAAAAATTGCATGTTATTCTGGTACTGCAGCTTTGAAAATGGCTATCGGTTGGTTAGCATCTGGCATGGCAAAAAAAGGACAAAAAGCTTTAGTAATTACAACCGATGAAAGTTTAAATTCAATTCATAAACCTTGGGAGTATGTGTGTGGTGGTGGTTCTGTAGCTCTTTTAGTTTCTGACAAACCCGATTTTTTGACATTAGAAGTTGATAAATTTGGAATTTATGCTCATGAAGTTGCTGATGTAATTCGTCCACTACCTTGGTTAGAAACTGGTAACAGCGAACATAGTTTATTTTCATACATGGAAGCATTAGCAGCAACCTACGAAGATTACGAAGCAAATGTTGGCGATGTAGATTTTGCTACTTATTTTGATTACAATGTTTACCATGTACCTTTTAGCGGTATTAGTTTTAGGGCACACAAATTATTAATGGGCATGAGCTCAGGAGCAAGTGCTGAAGAAGTGAATGAAAGTTTTAAAAATAAAGTATTGCCTTCAATCACCTATTCAAAAGATATTGGCGGCACTTATGGTGGCAGTATTTTTGTTGCCCTTCTCGCCTCTATTGATAACATCAATGCAATTAAAGCAAACAACCGTATTGGTGTGTTTTCATATGGTTCAGGCTCTTGTGCAGAATTTTACAGTTTTATAGTTACCGAAAAATCAAAAGAGGTTGCTAAGCGTGCCGGATTAAAAGAACTATTGCACAACCGTTTTAAAATTACAGTTGAACAATACGAAGCAATGGAAAATGATAGAGAACGAAGAATAAAAGAAGGAGATTTTGATCCTAATTTTAATAGTGTTCCAACTCTATACGATACAACCTATAAAGGAAAAGGACTGCTAGTTTATAAAGGCTCTAAAGGCTATTATAGAAGCTATGACTTCAGCTAATAATTTATATAAGGAAATTATAATTCCTCCGTTTTTAAATCCGGAATCAATTAGCTATTTATTAAAACAAATTACCCAGTTAGAAAAAGAACCTATTCGTTTTGTTGTTTTAAAAGGAAGCGAAACAATTTTTTGTGATGGATTAGATTTAAAATGGGTTGCTAAAAATGAAAAAGGCGATTACATGAAAGAAATGCGCGATTATGGCGAGTTTCTTAAAAAACTACAAACAAGCTCTCTTATTTCCATTGGTGTCGTTAAAGGCTCTGTTTCAGGTGGTGGGATGGGTGTTGTATGTGCTTGCGATTATGTAATTGCAGATGAAAAAAGCACTTTTTCTTTACCTGAAGGTTTGTTGGGTTTAATTCCTGGAATGATTATGCCTGCTTTGTTAAATAAATTATCTCCACAACATATTAAAAAAATGGTCTTTGCAGGTCAAAAATACCAAAGCAAAATTGCGTGTGAATTTAATATCGTTGACGAAATTGTGCAAGTAAATGAAATGGATAACGCTCTTGCAATTGCCATGAATACTATGAAATCATGTAAGAAAGGATCTGTAGGCGATTTAAAACAATTACTTTACGCTTCTCATATAAATAAAGACGAATTGGCGCAATTAGGTATGAATATCCTCTCCTCAAAATTAAATGACCCTGAAATTAGTGAACGCTTAAAAACGTTAGCAGAGTTTATGGAAGAAGAGTAAAATGATATATGTCATAATGTAAAAAGGCCATTACATTTCATAAATCTATTTAAGCGATTTTTTCGTACTTTTGTACTACTAAATCAAACTCATGAAACAAAAATTCGTATCTAATAGTCAAGAGTCTACCCGGATGTTTAAAAGCGACTTTTTAGAAATGTTTTCTAAGATTCACTTTATAACTCCTTTAATTATTTTTTTACCTGTGGTTGGGTACTTCATGTATAAAACCATTTTTGTTTTTAGTCTTTCTATTCTCCCAATCATTTTATTGCTTATAGCAGGCGTTTTTATTTGGTCGCTTACCGAATATTTAATGCACCGTTTTTTATTTCACTATCATCCTACTTCAGCATTTGGACAACGGATTCATTTTATTTTTCATGGTGTTCATCACGATTATCCAAATGATGCAAAACGTTTGGTTATGGCTCCGGCTGTGAGTGTTCCACTTGCAGTTTTATACTATTTTTTATTTCGTTTCATTTTAGGAGAAGCAAACGTAGCTCCTTTTTTCAGTGGCTTTGTTTTGGGGTATCTTTTTTATGATATGACACATTATGCTATTCATCATTTCTCGTTTAAAAATGGTATTTGGATGAAAATTAAAATGCATCACATGATTCATCATTATAAAGATGATGATCATGGATATGGTGTTAGTTCTAAATTTTGGGATATTATTTTTGGTTCCGATTTTAAAGAATTAAATAAATAGAATTTATTTTCCTCCTAAAATTAAATGACTGATATTAAAACAATAACTATAACCGATCCGGTTTACAAAGAAAAATCAAGTTATAATTTTATCGAACGTTTTTTTATTTCTCTCTTAAATGATAAGCGTGATATGGCTTTCATTAAATTATGTGGTTTAATTTTAATCACAACAATACCTTTTGCTGTTTATCTTTTTATCCCGGAGAATTTGAATTGGTGGCTCGTACTTATTTATTATGCGTTTAATTTCGGAGTGTTAACCGGCTCTTTTATTTTAATGCTTCATCTCACGTCGCATAGACCATTATTTAAAAAAGATTATAATTATTTAAATAATTTTATTCCTTGGGTAATTGGTCCTTTTTTTGGTGAAACACCCGAGTCGTATTTTGCGCATCATCTTGGTATGCATCATGCTGAAGATAATATGCCTAGCGACTTGAGTAGTACTATGAAATACCAACGCGATAGTTTCAGCGATTTCATAAAATACTATTTAAGTTTTATTTCAGTTGGTATTTATGATTTAGCTGCGTATCTAAAAATTAAAAATCGTATGAAAATCAGAAAGAGTTTTTTGATTGGGGAGTTTTCTTTCTGGATAATTGCAATTGCATTATTATTCTTTAATCCAAAAGCATCACTTTTTATTTTTATTATTCCTGTATTTATTGTTCGGTTTTTAATGATGGCCGGTAACTGGGGACAGCATGCATTTATTGACAGAAATAATCCAAAAAACAATTATACAAATTCAATTAACTGCATTAATGTAAGATATAATCATACTTGCTTTAATGATGGATACCATATTGTTCATCACTTAAAACCTGCTATGCATTGGTTAGAATTACCGGAAGAGTTTATGAAAAATACAGAAAAATATACCAACGAAAATTCTATTATTTTTGAAGGGTTAGATTTTTTTATGGTGTGGTTTTATTTAATGAATAAACGATACGATATACTTGCGAAAAAAATGGTGATCGTTAATCCAAATATTACGACGACTGAACAAGCAATTTCTCTTTTGAAAGAAAGAACAAGAAAAATTGATGATTACGTTGTGCCTGTTAAACCTTTAAAAATGCAAACGGCTTAATTATTTTTTTGAAGAAATTTTTTAAAGTCCAAGTTTTTCCGCATCCACATACATACGTTGTAAGCCTTCAGCAAAATCATAACCTCTATCAGCAGTAATAGTTTGTCCGCGGATTCCGTCCATTAATCCACTGCACATCATAAAAGCTACACGAGCAACTTCTTCCAATTCGATGTGAGTTCCCGGGATATCATATTTCTTAATAAACTCAACCCATTCGTTACCCAATGTAGATAATAAAGAATCGGTAATAACCGGACGAGTACGTAAAATATTGAAAATAACTTCATCATTATAAAAATGATAGTTCAAATATTTCACCAATACCTCATTTAAAGCTTTTGTAGCTGCGGCAAAATCGTAATTTTTATGAAAGCGATCTGGTCCATGAGAAGAAAGTGCCAAAACATATTTTGGGTACACGCCAAATATAGTTTTCATTTGTCGGGTATACTCAATCATAGGCCAGCAGCTATATTCAATGCTTTTTAGTAAATAAGCTTCGTTATAATCTTCGATACCTTTTACCAACGTAGTAAACGAAACATTCGAAATAAAAACATCTAATCGTCCGAAACGCTCTTTAATCTCAGTTAATAATTCAGTAGTATCATCATTATTAATAACGTCAGATTGTTTTAAAAAAGGAGCAGGTAAACCACGCGATGTAAAATCTTTTATCACATCTTCTTCTTCTATACTTCCCCAACCATAAGTAATAATTACTTTATTGCCATGCTCAGCAAATTTTAATGCGATCTCTTTTCCTATTCCTTTTGTACCGCCGGTTACTAAAACTACGCGGTCTTTATTTGTATCTAACATAATTCTCTTGTATTATTTTTAATATTTCTTCTTCGTT
Organism: Bacteroidota bacterium; assembly: GCA_013288385.1. Classification (GTDB taxonomy): domain Bacteria; phylum Bacteroidota; class Bacteroidia; order B-17B0; family Aurantibacillaceae; genus Aurantibacillus. The sequence continues at coordinate 562 of JABDBZ010000030.1, read as the reverse complement.
AAAAGTTAACTCGTGCATCATAGTTTCTAAAGAATATGTTTCTTCAAACATTTTTCTTCTTTGCATACTCTGGTAGCGTTTTAAAACCGATAAAGCCTTTCTTGGTTTTTCTGCCATTGCTTCGGCAAGCATTTGCGCTTTATCAAGTACTTCGGCTTTAGGCAAAATATAATTGAAATTTGTTTTCCCGATCAGGTTTTTTCCTTGATAAAAATTACCTGTATACTGCATTTCCTGAGATATGGCCGGAGACATATAATGCTCCATCAATTTTGTAATCCCCATACCTGGTGTAAAGCCCATATTCATAAAAGAACAGCCGTAGCGACTTTCTTCAGCCAAAATAGCCATGTCTGCACATAAACCCAAAGCTAATCCGCCACCGATGGCATGACCTTCCATTGCCGAAATAACTGGAATCTGAATATCTAAGATCATTTTAGAAAGAACAATATCAACCGGCTTAATTTCCTTTTTACAAAGTTTTATTAAGGTATCTAAATCGGCTCCGGAACAAAAAACATCCTGTAAACCACTCATTATTAGAATTTTAATATCCTCA
>JABDBZ010000029.1:1959-25780 GCA_013288385.1 Bacteroidota bacterium | reverse complement strand
CATCACGGTTGGGGTCACGATCACTGTTGGGGAGGTGAGGTCCTGATAGATGGTGAAGGTTTCTGTATGCGTGCAGCCTGTGGAACTGGTTCCTACTACCTGGCCTGTGCAGGCCTGGGTGAAGTTCATGCTCGAACCCGGTACTGGGCCACTGAAGCTGGGAAACCAGGTATAGGTTAATATATTACCATTGGTGACACTTGTCGTTAATACGATATTGGGATTGCTACATGTTAATGTATAAGTGCCTCCTGGATTCAATATGATGAAGTTCGCCGGAAGGGGAACTGGAGGTACGCTGAATGATACTGTTGCCGTGCAACCATTGGCCGTGGTTATTGTAACATTATTTATTCCAGGCACTAACCCTGAAGCAAGACCACTATTGACAAGCGTTACAGTACCGGGTAATGGACTCCATGTTGTTGTATAATTTGGACTTCCACTTGGTGTGAAAGCAACATTTAAATTAACACTACTCGTTACAGGATTAGCACATGTACCATTAGTGACAGTGGGAGAAAGAACTGGAGACGGATTAACATTAACAGTAGCTATCACAGAATATGTAACTACATTATTTGCTGAATTTGTTCCAGTTGCGTAAAGCGAATAATTTGTAGTTGATGATGGTGAAACAGTAAAAACAGGATTAGATTGTATCTGGTTACCCGGATGTATAGAATAGGATGGATTTGCAAGATTAAACGGGTTACCAACACTAACAGTTGCAACTGCGCCATTACAAATTGCAGTTACAGAATTCGCTGAACACATAAAAGAAGCCATATCACTATTACCGGCAGTTGGACCTGGTACAAAAGTCATAACAGTAAAGGTTGTATTCGTATTCGGATTAATACAAGAAATAAGACCATTAGCACTCGAACCATCCACACCATAAATAAATCCATTTGACCCCATACCTACTCCACCCCAAGTACCCGCAGGAGTAAAACTCACTATAGAATTATTTATAAAAACTCCGTTTGTATCCATCTCAGATGCTGCCGTATAAATGTGACTATTAAAAATATCGTAAACAATATCTATAAAACCTGATGTAGGACAATTGTAAGGTCCTTTTACAATAGTATTCGATGTAATATTAATAGCTACAATATTTGATCCATTAACCGTCCAAAATCTTCCTAAATTATCGAAACAACCTAAAGCACTCGAAAAACCAATATTACAAACAAAGGTTGTACCACCTACTGCATCTAACTTCATTAAATTAGTTCCATCTAAAAAATACAAATAACTATCAACAGGATTTGCAGCAAGTGCATTGTGTTGTCCTGTGTTCATAGGAAACATAGTTGTAATTACAGGCGTAGCAGTGTAATTTGATACATAAGCCAAAGATCCATTTGCGCCAACACTTTGAAAGAAATATAATTTTAATCCATTATCGCATGGAAAAGTTGGTGGAACCTGCGCTTTAGAAAAATGCGATAACGCAAAAAAAACGACAACTATAAAAAACTTTAATTGTTTGATGTAATTATTTCTTTTCATTTTTTACAACTTTATAATTAAACCCAACTCTTATGTTTCAATAAAAAAGATCCTTAAAGCTTTATCATTGATAACAACATTAGTGCCAAAAACTGTTAAACCAGCATTCATCAAATGAATAGTTCAAAAAATTAATGGGAGTCTACTAATTTTAACTACACTAATGTAACTAAGTAAATGTTAAAAAACAAGGGATAGTTATAACTATCTTTTTAAGGCTTTTTAAAAATAAAACCCATTAATCGACTGAAAAAACACTTTTGGTAATGTCCCTAAGGTTATAAGAACTACTCATAACTTCTCCATAAGCACCTGCGCTTCGAATGGCAATCAAATCACCACGTTTAGTTTCGGATAATGATACAGCTTTACCAAAACAATCGCTGCTTTCGCAAATTGGACCAACCACATCGTATTTAATTGTTTGGGAAGCAGTATTTGATATATTTTCTATTTTGTGATAAGCTTGGTATAATGCAGGCCGGATAAGATCTGTCATACCAGCATCTAAAATTGCAAAATTAGTATTGATTCCGTTTTTGATGTACAAGACTCTGCTTATCAAACTTCCACATTGTCCGATAAAAGCTCTCCCTAATTCAAAGTGTACACTTTGTGATGGTTTTAATTCTAAAAACTGTTTAAAGACATTAAAAAAAGATTCAAAATCAACAATGGACTCTTTGTCTGGTTCATGATAATTGATCCCCAAACCACCACCAACATTGATGTGCGGCAATAAGTAACCTTTCTCAATAAACCAATTATTAATTTCATTAACTCTTAAACATAAATTTTTGAAAGGAGTCAGGGTTCCTATTTGTGAGCCAATATGAAAATGCAAACCAATTAATTGAATGTGTGACAATTTCTTAATAAGATCAATTACTGTATCAAATTCATATGGATTTATTCCAAATTTATTCTCCTCTAATCCGGTAGTAATATATTTATGTGTATGTGCGTCAACATTTGGATTGATGCGTAAAGCAACTTTTGCGATTTTATTTTGTGTCTTCGCCAATTCATCTATAACAATTAATTCCGCCGTGCTTTCAACATTAAAACAAAATATATTATTATTTAAAGCATAATTTATTTCTACATCGCTCTTCCCTACTCCGGCAAAAACAATATGATTTGATTGAAAACCAATTTCAATTGCGCGTTTTACCTCATTACCACTAACGCAATCAGCGCCAAAACCAGCCTCTTTTATAATCTGTAATAGTTTGGGATTAGAATTAGCTTTTAAAGCATAATGAATACTATATTCTTTTGGAGCAGCTTTCTTAATCTCTATCAACGTGCGTTTCAATAAATCAATATCATAATAATAGAAGGGAGTTGGAGTATTTTTGAATTTATTTATTTGTTCTTGTGAAAACATTTATGTCAAAATTTGCTCTCGCAATCCCAATAATCATAGGGATCACAGAAAATTAATAATTAAAAATTCCTTTATTTAAAGCCATCAAAGCATCCTTTTTATGTGCGCTGCTTACAAGCACAGAAATATTATTAGCACTTCCACCATAAGAAACCATTCGCAAAGGAATATCTTTTAAGGCTTCCAAAATTTTAAATCCATAACCCGGCTTTCCCTTTGGTAATTGACCAACGATGCAAATAATGGTTTGATCTTTTTCAACTTCAACAACAGCAATTTCTTTTAACTCTTTCAAAATTTCATCTAAGTGAAGATTTTTATCAATCGTTAGTGAAACAGCGACTTCGCTTGTAGTGATCATATCTATTGGCGTTTTGAAGCGTTCAAAGATCTCAAATACAGCACGTAAAAAACCATGTGCTAAAAGCATGCGATCACTTTTTATATTAATCGCGATAATATCGTCTTTAGCTGCAACTGCCTTTATTCCTTCTTTAGTAATTAAATTCGCAATCAATGTTCCTTCTGCCTCCGGTTCCATTGTATTTTTTAATCTTACCGGAATGTTTCGTTTTTGTGCAGGTAAAATACATGTTGGGTGTAAAATTTTTGCACCGAAATAAGCTAACTCAGCAGCTTCATCAAAACTTAATTCTTTTATAGGATGTGTTTTATTTACAATACGCGGATCATTATTATGCATTCCGTCAATGTCTGTCCAAATTTGTACCTCTTCACTTCTAATGGCAGCTCCTATAATTGAAGCAGTATAATCACTTCCACCTCTTTTTAAATTGTCGATTTCACCAAAACTATTTCTACAAATATATCCCTGCGTAATAAATAAAATTGTTTTTGAAAATTTTGCAAGTTCTAATTTTAAATTAGTTTCAATGTAATTCATATCCGGCTCATCATTGGCATCAATTCGCATAAAATTTAATGCGGGTAATAAAACAGAATCAATCCCAATTTCTTCAAGATAATAATGAAACATGGCGGTACTCAATAATTCACCTTGTGCGAGAATCGCTTTCTCTTCATTAGCCGTGAACATATCCATTGTAAAATTCTTGATATATTCAAAATGGTTCGTAATTAAATTTGTTGCTTTTGCAAGTGATTCAGGTTTTGAATAAAGTTCAGCTATTACTTTTAAATAATTGTTTTTTAAATTAGAAATAAGTTCATTTGCATGAGAAGTCTTCTTACTGTACAAAGCATTATTGATTTCTACTAAAGCATTTGTAGTACCACTCATAGCACTGAGTACAACTATTTTTTGAGTTGGACTTACAACTAATTTTACGAGATCTTTTATTCTTTGGGCGCTTCCTACACTGGTTCCGCCAAATTTTTGAATGAGCATTTTAATTTATTATTTAATTCGAAAATTTAGTTCGCTTTAAGACGGCTAAATTAATCTTTATTCTGTTTTTTGGAGGTTTTTTTTAATAACAAATTCAATGAAAATAAACAAAGGAAATAGAATAATTCAAATTGAGTGCTTATTATTTCTTCATCATCCCTAACCTTATTTGCGTTAGAATTTTTTTGGTGTACAGAGCAAAGTCGCCATTCATCATCCAATTATAATAGCTGGGTTCTTTTTCGAAAACTTCCACAACCGATTTATCTTTGTGTTTTCCAAAATTAAAAACTTCCTGTCCTTTTTCATTATAAATAATTCTTCCCGCAAGATCAACGTTTTTGTTTCTGTTGTTTGTTATTTCGCTGAGCTTAGAAATATCATTTACAACTGGCTTAAATTTAGTTCCATGTTCGTCTTCTAATTCTGTATTTTCATACTTTGAGATTTGAGCTTTGAAAATTTCGTAAGTGGCAACAGTATCTGCCTCCGCCGTATGTGCATTCTCTAAACTTTTATTACAATAGAATTTATAAGCCGCACTTAAATTTCGAGGTTCCATCACATGAAAAATATTTTGCACGTCAACTAGTCTCCTATTTTTAAGATCAAAATCTGTTTCTGCTCTTAATAATTCTTCTACCAACATTGGCACATCATACTTATTACTATTAAAACCGGCGAGATCTGAATTACCAATGAACTGAATAATTTGTGGTGCTAATTGTTTAAAGGTAGGACAATCCACAAGGTCTTTATCATAAATCCCGTGAAGTTTGGATATCTTTTCAGGAATGGGCATTTCAGGATTAATGCGCCAGGTTTTTGTTTCTGTAGAATTATCTACATTCACTTTTAGAAGACAAATTTCTACTATTCTATCCAGGCCAATAATTAATCCGGTTGCTTCAAGATCAAAAAATATGATTGGTTTTGTTAGGTTTAGTTTCATTTATGTGAAGATACAAAAAAATTAGAGGCAGAAACCGCAAAGCAGCCCTATGCTTACGCAAAGTTTCCGCAGAGGTCGCTAAGGATGACCACTACTCGTAAATTAATTGAGAAAGTTTTCTATTTACCCTTTGCGATCTCCGCGCCTTCTTTACGTCTTTGCGGTTTCTGCCTTCTATTCCGTTCAATCATTATAAGCTTTCAAACCCTTCAGTACTTCCTCCTCTTTTTTTGTACCACCAACAATTTCATTAATCTTATGCATCACTTCATCCAAAAGGGAGTCAGGACAACTGGCACCACTTGTAATTACAATTTTTAACGGTCGATTAGTTGGTAAAAAATTATTTGTTATTATTTCTTTTTTATTCGGGTAATCAAAATGATGAATTTTATTTCTATCTATTTCTTTTGCGGATGCAATAAAATAAGTAGGAAATTTACGTTCGCATAACTCTACTAAATGGGATGTATTACTACTATTATAACCACCAATCACAATGGCAAGATCAGCATCCGTTTCTAACAAACCGTTTGTGGCATCTTGGTTTTCATTGGTTGCATAACATAATGTATCATGTGTATCAGCAAAATGATCTTTTATATTTTCTTCACCAAATTTTTGAATCATAATTTGTCTGAAAAAACTGGCAATATCTTCTGTTTCACTCGCCAACATAGTAGTCTGATTAATAACTCCTACTTTAAACAAGTGTGTATTAATAGAAAAGCCATCCGCAAATTTGCCGGCAAATTCTCTCTCAAATTCATCTTGAGTACCACTGTTCATATATTTCGCAAGTGCTTTAGCTTCTTCCATATCGCGAATAATAATTACTGCGTTGCTATGTATTTTACTTCTGGAAAAAGTAGAACGAGTTTCCTCGTGATTAAATTTACCATGGATAATGATTGTATGGTTTTCTTTACCTATTTGTTCAGATTTTTTCCAAACACGCTCAACAAACGGACAAGTTGTATTATATGATTCTGTTTTTATTTCTTTTTTTTCTAAAAGGTCTATTAATTCCAAAGGCGCACCAAAAGCGGGAATCATTACTATATCATCTGTCGTTAAAGTATCAAATGAAATTAATTGCTGTCCATGCGTATCTTGTAAAAATAAAACACCTCTGTCCGTTAAATCTTTATTGACTTCCGGATTATGAATCATTTGACTCAATAAAAAAATGCGTTTTCCTTTATTTTCTTCTAATGCTTTGAAAGCAATTTCTATGGCATTCTCAACACCATAACAAAATCCAAAATGACGAGCGATATAATATTTTATAGTACCAAAATCTAAAACAGTTGGACTATTATCCTTTTTACGAGGGTCTTGGATTTTCCGAAATTGTTTTACTTTGGAAATAATCGGGCTACGATAGAATTCTGGAACGTTAAAGGTTTTCATTAAGTTTTGTGTTCTCGATTCCGCTCGAACTGACATCTTCATTAAGAAGCTCCAGAAAAAAGTGGTTCGATTTTGAATTCAAAGTTACCAATTAATTTCCTTTTTTGTTACGAGGATGGTAACTTAAAATATTTTCACGCAAATAATGTTTATCCAAATGTGTATAGATCTCGGTGGTTGTAATGCTCTCATGACCCAACATTTCCTGTACTGCTCTAAGATCTGCCCCACCTTCTACTAAATGTGTAGCAAAAGAATGGCGAAAGGTATGGGGACTCAATTTCTTTTTAATACCCGTTTTTTCTACTAACGATTTAATAATATAGAATATCATAATGCGGGATAATTTAGTCCCTCTTCTATTTAAATAAACATAATCTTCATTTCCTTTTTTTATTGGAATGTGAATACGCGTATGTTTTAAATATTGGTTGATCATTTTTTTTCCAGAAAGGCCAATCGGAACTAATCGTTCCTTATTTCCTTTACCGGTTATTTTAATATAATCCTCTTTTAAATGTAAATCACTTATTTTTAAATTAACGAGCTCACTTACCCTTAATCCACAACTATAAAGCGTTTCCAACATACTCACATTTCGCTCACCTTCCGGAGTATTTTTATCAATGCAGGATAACATTTTATCAATCTCTTCAACACTCAAATAAATTGGAAGTTTGCGAGCTAATTTCGGACCTTCAATTAAATCGGCAGGACTAGAAGCAATATCATTTTCGAGAACTAAAAATTTATAGAAAGCTTTAATACCAGATATAACACGGGCTTGAGAAGATGCTGAAATCCCCAGATCAGAAAGCCATTCTATGCATTTTATTAATTGTTTATAGGTAAATTTTTCCGGTGATTGATTATTTAGAAACAATTCTGAATAATGCATCAGTTTTGTAAGATCATCAGAATACGCTTCAATAGAATTCTTAGATAAAGATTTTTCAAGCTGCAGATATTGCTTAAAACGTACAAAATATGTATTCCAATTACTCAAGTCTTTAATTTATATAGTGCTCAATTTAAACAGAAGGAACATTTTAGTATCTTTACAGTGTTATGAAAATTGCTATTATTAATGGTCCAAATTTAAACCTTTTAGGTAAAAGAGAACATACTATTTATGGACATAGTGATTTTGAGAGTTTTTTTGTGGACTTGAAAAACAAATTCAAACAAGTTGAGTTTTATTATTATCAAAGTAATGTAGAAGGAGAATTGATCAACAATATTCAAGAATTAGGTTTTTCTTATGATGGTATTATTTTAAATGCCGGTGGATATACACACACATCAGTAGCTATTGCTGATGCTATTTCTGCCATTAAAACACCGGTTATAGAAGTTCATATTAGTAATATATTCGCAAGGGAAGAATACCGCCATATCTCTTTAATTGCAAGCAAATGCAAAGGAAGCATTAGTGGTTTTGGTTTGAAGAGTTATGTTTTAGCGGTGGAGAGTTTTTTGGAATAGAACACAGATGACGCAGATTTTTTATGATTAAAAGGGATTTATAAACTACGTGTGTAAAATATGATTTTTTTGTCTGCGACAAAGGATTGAAAAACTAGATGTAAAAAATAGTCAAGTGATTAAACGTATTTGAATCCAATGACTAAAACGTCATCAGTTTGCTCGTAATCACCTTTCCAATCCACAAAAGTTTTTTGAATATCTAATTTTTGTTCATCAAAATTATTCGGTTGATTCTTCAAGAATAATTTCTGCAAATTTTTATACTTAAACTTCTTTCCTTTTGGTCCGCCAAATTGATCGGCATATCCATCTGTAAACAAATAAACCGTTTCCTTTCCTGTGAGCTGATATTCTTTAGAAGTAAATGAGGTAATATCATCTTCCATAAAAGCACCTACGGGTTTTTTGTCGGCAACTAATTCGTGAATTGCATTATCCTTAATCACATAACCAGAATTAAATGCTCCGGAGAACTTCATCATTTTTGTTTTCTTATTGATGGCACATAAAGCCACATCCATCCCATCTCGCATGCTTGCTTCATTATAGGTTTGATGTAGTGCATGAGTTAGCCAAATATTTACCTGATCTAATATTTGTGCAGGATCGGTTAATTCTTTTTCCAAAACTGCTTTATTCAATAAATTATAATTTACAATAGATACCAATGCGCCTGGAACACCATGTCCCGTACAGTCTGCAGCTGCCAAAAAAACATGTGTTTTCGTTTCTTCTATCCAATAAAAATCACCACTTAAAATGTCTTTTGGATTATAGAAGACAAATGATTGAGGTAAAATCTCTTTCCATAATTTTTCCGGTGGTAAAATTGCAGTTTGAATTCTCTCTGCGTATTTAATACTATCCGTAATGTCTTTATGTTGTTCCTCTACAATTTTATTCTTCTCGGTGATAATCTTATTTTTATCTTCTAAAGCTAAATTAGTTTTTTCTTTGTTTTTATAGCCTCTGAAAATAAAGAACAATAAACCTAATAGTAAAAAGCAACCACCAAGTGCAGCATAAATAGCAATTTGTCTGTTTTCTGATTCAAGGTCTTTTTTCTCTAACTCTAATTTTGTTTTTTCTGTTTCATATTTCACTTGCATATCGTTCAGCGATTTTATCGCTTCACGACTATATAAACTATCCTTTATTGTCATGCACGTATCATTAAATTGCAGAGCATCCTTATAATTTCCAAGTTTAAAATTTACTTCTCCTAAATTATAATACAATAATTCTTTTACTTGAAAATCATTATCAACGTATTTTAAAGCTTGGCGATAATTATAATCGGCTTTAGCAAAATTACTCTGATCAAAAAACAAATTTCCAATATTCGCATAACAAATAGCTGTACTTTTTGAACTTCCATTTCTAATATTTAATTCAAGAGCTTCACCATAAAATTTTTCAGCTAAAGGGTATTCCTTTCTATCATAATATATAATGCCCATATTTGATAAAATAGGTGCAATTTCTAATGCATGTTTTTGTTGTTTTCTATAATTTAAAGCTCTTTTGTAATATTCTAAAGCAATATCATACGTTTTATTGTTAGTTGAATAAAGATTACCAAGATTATTATAAATATAGGCTACATTGGTTAGTATTTTGGATTTCAAAGAAATTTCAAGAGCTTTTTTAAAATAATCTATCGCTTTTAAATTATTCTTTAATTTGTAGTTTATAGTTGCTATTTGGGCATAAGTCAGTGAAATATAATTAAGATCTTGAAATTTTTCAAATTGCCTTAATGCTTCAAACCCAATGTTAATTGCAGCTCTCAAGTCATTTTTTTCAATGTAATATTTTGATAACCCAAAATTTGCTTTGGCCAGAAAGTATTTGTTGTTAAGCGAAATACTTTTATTTTTTAAATGAGTAAAAAATTCGAATGCCTTTTCTAATTTTTCAATTTTTAAACTAACTATTCCGCAATTAAATTGCGTTTCCAAATAATTTAGTTCATCATTTTCTTTAACGAAATAATTCAAAGAATCAGAAAGATTTTTCGCCCTTTTAAGATCTATAAAAATAAATTCCCAAATTAGTTTGTTCTTAATTCTAATTGAACAAGTGTCGGATTTACATTTATTTAATTGTAAAATAAGACTATCTACTAAAGCCTGCGAAGATCCGGTGGCAGGAAAAATGAAAGATATTAGTATATATAATGATAATCTTTTTACCATAAAAAGTGGCTGACCTTTGTCAGCCACATATTTTAAATTTTATACTATAGGTTTTTGAACTGCTGTTGCAAGCATTGCTCCTCCACTCATTACCATCGCAAAAGAAACTTTATCGCCTACAGTTAATCCCAATTCAGCTATATAATCCTGAACAAAATTAATTACATTCCCTACATTGTCAGTAAGGGTTCCACAATTATTTGCTACATCAATTGTTTGAATTTTTCCTTTCTCAACCGGATCCAGTGACACAGCCAATTGCGTACCATCTTTTAAATTAACTATTTCCATTTTAACGATCTTGTCTACAACAAGTCCCAATTCCTTACCACAAGGTTGTGAGTAATTATAATCAAGCTTAGCGGCTGTATCAGTTACTAATCCTGTGTAACTTCCACCCATATCTCTAATTGATTTTACTTTTCCTCTTACTGCCATAATTTTTTGTTTTTAATTATTAATAAATATGTTTTTACCAAATATAAACTTTTATCTAAATATTTAAAACAATCTACCGAAAAAATAATATGAAATTTAAAGTGACAGGTACACTACTTTTTTAGTCTCGAAAAACTCTTCAGAAAAATATTTTTTCAGCTCATAGAAATCGCATTTGGTATAAAACTTTCCAAATTCCTCTTTTAAATCGCCACCTTTTAAATAAAGAATCCCATTAGATAAAGTATTGAGTTGATCTTTCAGAAATTTATTGCGAACCCAAGCATAAAACACGGGAAATTCGGTTACTGCTCTGCTCACAATAAAATGATATTTATCGTTTATTTTTTCAGCACGTTCATGTTCAGCCGTTACATTTTTTAATCCAAGTGAATTAGTTACTTCATTCACAACCTTAATCTTCTTTCCTATACTATCAACCAAATGAAAAGAGCTATCCGGAAATAAAATGGCTAAAGGAATACCCGGAAAACCGCCGCCTGTACCAACATCCAATACTTTTGTATTTGGAACAAACTTAATCACTTTCGCAATTCCGAGTGAATGCAAAACATGACGTTCATAAAAATTATCAAGATCCTTTCGTGAGATGACATTGATTTGTTCGTTCCAAAATGTATATAAATCTTTTAACTGAGCAAACTGCTCAATTTGTTTTTTAGTTAAGTCAGGGAAATATTTTAGAATAAGTTCGATGGTTTATTTTTTACCGTGTTCAGTGTTTTTTATCAAGTCAAATAAAAAATCACGCGCTCTAAATAATTGAGCTTTAATGGTACCTATAGGAAGATTTAAACGTTCAGATATTTCTTCGTGACTTAATTCTTGAAAATAAAATAATTCAACCAACTCTTTATATTTAGGCTTTAATTTATCGATAACAGTTCTCACCATTTCCACCTTTTGTTTTTTGATATAAAACTCTTCTGGATTAAGATGGGTTGATTTGATCAAATTTGAGGAGTCATAATCTGAATTATCATTTTTAGTGTCTAACGAAATTGCACTGGTCAATTTCTTTTTTCTCAAAAAATCAATCGCATTATTACTTGCAATTTTAAACAACCAGGTACTAAATGCATAATTGGGTGTGTATTGTTCCAGTTTTTTAAAAGCTCTTCCAAATGCTTCAATGGTTAAGTCATCTGCATCATCTTTATTATTAACCATTTTAAGCATCATAAAGTAAACACTTTCGCGATACCTTTGTAATAATTCTGCGTATGCTTTTTGATCTCCTTTAGAAATAGCAAGTTGAACGAGCTTGTAATCGTAAACCGCTTTAGTAGTTAAATTATTTATATTATCTCCTAATTCGTCCAATTGTTTGGTTTATAAAACGCTTTTGCCAGATGAAAGATAGGATAAATGAATAAAAGAAACAACTCATAAACAAAACTTAATGCCCAAAGGTCGACTTCATTTAGCTTAATAGCCGCTTTTCGTATGACTAACCATTGAAAAATTACCTTTAAAAACAATAAAATACCGGCTAGAATAGCCGTATTAATTGAAAAAAATAATGGGACTAAACTCATCCAAAAAAAATATTGAGTGAAATAATTAAATGTAATTTTTGCTTTTGTTTCTGGTTTATAAAATGGTGATGTAGTTAAATGTCTTGCCTTTTGAAGTTTCCATCCTTTAAAATTTGGTTTAGCTATTGAACAGGTAAATGCATCCGGACTGACGCATACATTTGTGTTTGTTTCATTTGCAACCTGATTTACAAATAAGTCGTCATCACCCGAATTAATATGGTAATGATTTGAAAAACCTTTGTTTCTATAAAACAAATCTTTCTTATAAGCCAAATTTCTTCCAACCCCCATATACGCTTTGCCTTTTATAGCATGAGAAAGGTATTGGGCTGCAATCATAAAAGCATCAAACCGAATTAATTTATTAATAAATGAATCTTGTTTCTCGTAAGCCCCGTATCCTAATACAATTTCTTTTTCTTTACTAAAACCGTTCGCCATCATTTGTAGCCAATTACTACTTGTTGGGTAACAATCCGCATCAATAAAAACCATATTGTCGTAACTCGCAGCTTTAATACCCACTAAAATGGCGAATTTTTTTCCATGTTTGTAATAGGCATCTTCTTTAATGTTCACTTTTTTTAAATTCGGAAATATTTTTACAAACTCGTCGATCACATTTTCTGTATTGTCAAAACTACAATCATTCACAACAATAACTTCAAAGTTTGGATAAGTCTGGGTCAACACCTTCGGCAAAAATTCCGTTAAATGTTCATCCTCATTTTTTGCGCAGATAATAACGCTGACAGGATCAGAATTCGAACTCTCAGTCAAATGTGTTTTTTTTGAAAAAGCAAGTGCCCAATAATTTATAATATAATTTATTACAATTAATAAAAATGCCAATACTGCAATCAAAGATGCCGCCTGTAACCACCTCTCTGTTATTAACTCGAAAATGAACATAATTCACAAAGTTAGAAGGCTGCGGCCTTGCAAATAACTATATATTTGCATTTATTAAACAAAGTAATTAACAATGCATCACCTTACAAGAGCAGTAATTTTTGACATGGATGGCGTTATCATAGATAGTGAACCACTATGGCGGAAAGCAATGATCAAAGGCTTTTCAGAGTATGATGTTGCATTCACCGAAGATGATTGCCGTAAAACAACGGGTATGCGTTTAAATGAGGTTATTCATTATTGGCACAAACTTTTTCCTGATAAATTAAGAGATAAAGACGCGGTAAAGAACAGCATTATCAATGATCTCATTATCCTTATTAATCAAGAAGGAAAAGCAATGTCTGGACTTCTTGAAATTTTAAATTACATTAAACAAAACAATATTAAAATCGGATTATCGACTTCTTCTGATCATATTTTAATTGAAACTATTTTAAGCAAATTAGAGATCATACATTTCTTTGATGAAATTATTTCTGCCCAACATTTGAAATATGGAAAGCCACATCCTGAAGTGTATTTGGTGTGTGCCGAAAAATTAAATATTCATCCTATGGATTGTATGGTTATTGAAGATTCTATTAATGGAATTGTTTCTGCAAAGGCAGCACAGATGAATGTAATAGCAATTCCTGATCGGGAACAGATAAACAATGTTAAATTCAATATTGCAGATGGTATTATTTCTCATTTGAGTGAGCTGAAAGATTTTATTATTTTGAACTAAGGATTAACTTTACGTAAAAGCATTTTTTTGAAATTCACTCTCCAACATACCGATACAAAAACAAAAGCCAGAACCGGATTAATTGAAACTGATCATGGAATAATTGAAACTCCAATTTTTATGCCAGTTGGAACCGCAGGCACGGTTAAAGCAGTTAAACAAAATGAATTGGAAGATGATATCAAAGCTCAAATTATTTTAGGAAATACTTATCACTTATATCTTCGTCCCGGACTAGAAACTCTTCAACAGGTAGGAGGTTTACACAAATTCAATTCGTGGCATAAGCCAATTTTAACGGATAGTGGCGGTTATCAAATTTTTTCTTTAGCGCATCAACGAAAATTAAAAGAAGAAGGTGCAACTTTTAAAAGCCATATTGATGGGAGTACTCACGTGTTTACACCTGAAAATGTAATGGACACACAACGCATTATTGGGGCTGATATTATTATGGCTTTTGATGAATGCACGCCCTACCCTTGTGAATATGAGTATGCAAAAAACTCGATGGGATTAACACATCGTTGGTTAGACAGATGCATCAAACGCTTTAACGAAACTAAACCATTGTATGAATACGGTCAAGAATTATTTCCTATTGTACAAGGAAGTGTTTACAAAGACTTAAGAAAACAATCAGCAGAATATATTGCTTCCAAAAATTGTTTTGGTAACGCAATTGGTGGATTGAGTGTTGGTGAACCTGCCGAGGATATGTATGTGATGACTGCTTTAGTTTGTGAGGTTTTACCAAAAGAAAAACCACGTTATTTAATGGGTGTTGGTACGCCAATAAATCTTTTGGAATGTATTGCTTTAGGAATTGATATGTTCGATTGTGTAATGCCAACACGAAATGCACGTCATGGTTTATTATTTACAAAAAATGGAGTAATTAATATTAAAAATGAAAAATGGAAAAATGATTTTTCGGCATTGGAAGAAGATGGAGCCAGCGAAGTAGATACACGTTATTCTAAAGCATATTTAAGACACTTATTAGTTTGCGGAGAGCATTTAGCCGCGCAAATTGCAAGCATTCATAATTTGGCTTTTTATTTATGGTTGGTTAGGGAAGCAAGAAATAAAATTAATGATGGAAGTTTTGCTGAATGGAAAAATGAAATGATTATTAAACTTTCACAACGATTATAAAGTGTTAACGATCATAGATAAATATATTTTAAAGAAGTTTTTTAAAACATTTTTCGTATCCATTACGCTTATACTCCTCATTTTTATTGTTTTCGATATCAAAGAGAAAATACCAACTTACGCAACAAATAATATTCCAATCAAAGAAATTGCATTTCATTATTATTTGATGTTCATCCCGTATTACGCAAATTTATTTAGTCCATTGTTTACTTTTATCGCCGTTATTTTTTTCACAGCAAAAATGGCGCATCAAACAGAATTTGTTGCGATACTTTGTAGTGGCACAAGTTTTGGCAGAATAACTCGTCCTTATTTGATAGGATCCGGAATTATTGCACTTTCTTCTTTAACCCTCAATCATTTTTTCTTACCAAAATTTACAAAAATTAAAATCGGGTTTGAAGATAAATGGATCAATAATCATTATGTAAATGATGAAAATAATATTCATAAAAAATTAGGAGCAAATAAAATTCTTTATATGCAACGCTACGACAACCGTATTAATACTGCTACTAAAGTGACTATTGAGAAGCTAGTAAATAATAAACAGACCGAATTTTTAGAAGCTGAAAGTATGGTGTGGGATAGTATTGGTAAACAATGGACATTATATACCGTAACAGAGCGCAAGCTTATTTTGCAAGATCGTTTAGATACATTGAAAAACCAGAAACCGGTTTACAAACAGACAGTTCAATCATACCCCACCAAAAAAATAAAACTTGAATTTAATCCAAGTGATATGTGGCGTTACGAAAGTAAGATTGAAGTGATGCCTTATTTCGAATTAAAAGCATATATCGCAAGAGAGAAATTAAGAGGTTCAAACCTGATAGAATTTTTTGAAGTTGAACAATATAAACGCACTTCATTTCCGATGGCAACAATAATTTTAACTGTTATGGGTGTATCTATTGCTTCGCGTAAAGTACGTGGTGGCGTGGGTTTACAAATTGCTCTTGGTTTATTATTGAGTTGTATTTATATTATGCTCATGTATATTTTTACTACAATTGCAACAACAGGTTTTGTTTCACCTTTAATTGCTGTATGGACACCAAATATTATTTTTACGTTTGTGGCATTGTATTTTTATTCAAAAGCACAACGTTAAGTTAAACTTGATGATATGAAATATTTAATAAAAAATGCAACTATTGTTAACGAAAACGAAATTTCAATTAATGATGTTTTAATTGATGAGGAATTTATTATTCAAATTGAACCAAACATTGAAAACACTGTTAATGCCAAAGAAATTGATGCCAAAGGGTTACACTTATTACCAGGTGCCATTGATGACCAAGTACATTTTAGAGAACCTGGATTAACCCATAAAGGAGAAATTTATACAGAAGCAAAAGCCGGAGTTGCGGGTGGAGTTACCAGCTATATGGAAATGCCAAATACTTCTCCACCAGCAGTAACAGTTGAAGAATTGGAAAAAAAATACACAAGAGCATCTGAATGTTCTTTAGGGAACTATTCTTTTTTAATGGGTACAACCAATAATAACTTGGATGAGATCTTAAAAGTGGATTATTCGAAAGTTGCCGGAGTAAAGGTTTTTATGGGCTCTTCAACAGGTGACATGTTAGTGGATAATCACCAAACGCTCGAAAATCTTTTCTCACAAGTAAAGACATTGATCATGGCACATTGTGAAGATGATCCGATGATCAAAGAAAATCAAAAAAGAATTATTGAAGAATACGGCGAAGATATTCCCGCATACTTTCATCCCATAATTCGCAATGAAGAGGCTTGTTATAAGTCCTCTTCCTTTGCCGTTGCTTTAGCTAAAAAACACAATACACGATTACACGTTTTTCATATTTCTACAGCAAAAGAGTTGAGTTTATTCACCAATAAAATTCCTTTAAAAGAAAAACGAATTACAGCCGAAGCGTGTATTCATCATTTATGGTTTAGTGATGATGATTATAAAAGCAAAGGTAATTTCATTAAATGGAATCCATCAGTAAAAACAGCATATGATAGAGATAAAATATTTGAAGCAGTTTTAAATGATACCATTGATGTAATTGCAACTGACCATGCCCCACATACAATTGAAGAAAAAAAACAGAGTTATTTAAAAGCGCCTAGCGGTGGGCCATTGATTCAGCATAGTATTGTAGCCATGTTGGATTTTTACCACCAAAAGAAAATTTCTTTGGAAAAGATAGTTCAAAAAATGAGTCACAATGTTGCTGATCTTTTCCAAATTGAAAAAAGAGGATATATCAAAGAAGGTTATTATGCAGACCTTGTTTTAGTAAATCTCAACAAACCACAAACTGTTACAAAAGAAAACATTCTATACAAATGTGGATGGAGTCCGTTTGAAGGGCATACTTTTAAAAGTAGTATTGAAAAAACATTTGTAAACGGACATTTAGTTTATGATAACGGAAAGTTTGATGAAAGTAAATTTGGAAAACGTCTTTTATTTGATCGTAAGTAGTGAAGATTGATCTAAATAATATACTATCTCAAACTATTTCAGTTGCACAAAAAGCGGCAGATTTTATTCGTAAAGAGCGTGAGACCTTTAGTAATGATAAAATCGAGATCAAAGGATTAAATGATTTAGTAAGCTACGTTGATAAAACTTCTGAAAAATTAATTATCGAAGAGTTAAAAAAAATAGTTCCTGAAGCCGGCTTTATCGTTGAAGAAGATTCTGCTGTTGGTACAAAAGATTATAACTGGATTGTTGATCCACTTGATGGCACAACAAATTTTATTCATGGAATTCCTTGTTATGCAGTAAGCATTGCATTAGAATATAAAGGAGAAATTTTAATTGGGGTTGTTTATGAAGTAAATAGAAATGAATGTTTTTACGCAATGAAAGGTGGGGGTACTTTTCTAAATGAAAAAGTAATTCATGTTTCTAAAAATAAAACCCTATCCGAAAGTTTGATCGCTACAGGTTTTCCTATTTATGATTTTACTCGACAAGAAAACTATATAAATGTACTGCGTGAATTAATGCAACAAACACATGGTATCAGAAGAATTGGAGCAGCGGCTGCAGATCTTTGTTATTTGGCATGTGGCCGGTTTGATGCATTCTACGAATATAATTTAAAACCCTGGGATGTTGCTGCAGGTGCTTTAATTGTAAAAGAAGCCGGTGGAACAATAACAGATTTCAAAGGGGGAAATAATTGGTTGTTTGGAAAAGAAGTAATTGCAACGAATGGTTTATTGGAGCTAGAATTTAAAAAATTAATTCAGAAACATTTTTAATGCTTGCTCAAAATTCAAATATAAAAAGTATAAATTTTTTCTTTTGGCTATTTACTATTTCTGTTGCCTTCATTTTGACGTTACCTATTTTAATACAAGATGGTATGTTTCTAGATGGTGTTTTGTATTCGGCGGTATCTCATAATTTAGCAAATGGAATTGGTACGTTTTGGTTTCCAAGTTTTAGTCTGAATAATTTAGCAGGAATGCATAATTCCTTTCATGAGCAACCACCATTAGTATTTGGCATTCAAGCTTTATTCTTCAAGGTGTTTGGAAATAGTTTTTATGTTGAGCGTTTTTATACTTTTATAACGCTTCTTGCAAACATTATCCTAATAAAAAAATTATGGGAAATTATTTTTAAGGAGAATGAAAAAATAAAAAGTATTTCCTGGCTTCCGGTTTTATTTTGGATTACCATCCCTGTTTGCTTTTGGTCGTATTCCAATAACATGCATGAAAATACGGTAAGTATATTTATTCTATTTGCTATCATTTTTCAATTTAAAGCATTCCAGGAAAATAAAAATGGAAATGCTTTATTGTTTATTTTCATATCCGGAATATTTATTTTTTTGGCAAGTTTTTCAAAAGGTTTGCCGGGTCTGTTTCCATTGGTTGTACCATTTCTTTTCTTATTCAAAAATGATAAAGTAACATTTAAAAAAGCACTCCTCTACTCTGTAATTCTCTTGGCAATTGTTGCTGGAATTTATGGAATTATCCTACTTAACAAAAATGCAAGAGAATCACTTTATAATTATTTTTTCCTTCGCTTATTAAAACGAGTAAACGATGTGCCTACTACAACAAATTATTTAGATACTTTATTCAGATTGGGTCAGGAAAGCATAATTCAAATCGGAATTATTTTAATTGTAAAACTCAGTACAAAAAAGTTTAAACTTATTTTTCCGTCATTAAATTCTAAAGCCATTTTATTTTTATCAATTGGCTTCATGGGTATTTTACCCCTGATGTTAACGTTGGTACAGAAAGGTTTTTATATGGTTCCTGCTTTACCATTTATTGCAATTGGCCTATCAATTTTTATTGCGAATGAAGTTTATTTCTTAGCTTGTGAAAAGCTTCCGGAAAGTAAATTCTCTAATTATTTAAAATCGACTTTCGGTTTAATTGCAATCGTTTCAATTATATTACCAATTTTAAATATTGGAAAATTTTCAAGGGATAAAGAAAAACTTCGGGACATTCATTTAATTGGAACTATTCTTCCAAATCATGCTGTTATTAATTGTTCCAAAGAACTTTTGAGCGATTGGTCGTTGCAAACCTATTTATCCCGTTATTACTTTATTAGTTTAGACATTAATGCACCTCACTCATATTTTCTTTGTGATAAAAGCGAATTTCTCTCCAAAAAAGAAGCCATTTCTAAAGATTTTGAATTATTGAACCTTGATTTAAAAGAATATTGCCTTTTAAAAAAGCTTTAATCCATAGCATTTAAGGACTTATTCAATGTCTAATTCATCAATTTTATCCAATAAATATGTCTTTTTATTCAAAAAAACCTATCTTTCATAAAAAACCAAGCTTTTTGTAACCACAATCCATGATACTACGTACAAGAATACTGAAACAGAACGCAAGAGTTCAATTAAGACAGAGCACTATGAAAACAGTATACAAAATTTGGTTGTCTTGTTTGATATTTTTAATCTCATTAAACATCTCAAAGGCTCAAACTAAAGAGCGTTTAGATACAACTTTTAAAGATGGCGATGTTGTTTTTATTAAGAACAAAAAATTAATTGGTAATTCACTTGTTCCTAATGGCAAAACAGATTTTAATTATGTTGGTGTTGTTTTTATAGAAAATGGTGTCCCAATGGTTTACCATGCTACCGAACCGGTTAGCAGTTGTAACATTGATGAGTTTATTGGAATGTCGGTTGGAAAAAATTATAAGATCAGGAGATTATTTGAACAAGAACTTTTAACTAAAGATGTTGTTGCAACTATGCGTTCATTCGCAAAAGCAAAATTGCAAACTCATTACGATAATAAATTAACCCTTAATAATGACGAGCTCTATAATGCAGAATTCGTTTACAAAATGTACCAATCTTGTTTAGGTATTCCTTTAACCAAACCTAAAGTACTAAGTGCTTACAAAAATGAAACAACTTCCTTAGATTTTTTAAAAGAAGCTTATGGAGATGCTATCATGAACGAGAAATTAATTGTGATAGGAGATATTTATCATTCAGAGTTTTTGGAATAAGAATCAATGCATTTTTCTTAAAAAGGCGGACTCTAACAAGTTCGTACAAACACAAACTAACTTAGTTTTTTAAAAGCCTCATCAAGTCTCTCTAATACTTTTTCTTTACCAATTAGGGCCATGACATCAAACAATTGCGGACCACCAGCCACCCCAGTTACCAATACGCGCATCACTTGCATATCCAATTTACCGAGTTCAAGAGCTGCGGCATTAAATACCTCATGCAATTCATGCGCATCCCATTTTGAAACAGTTTTTAATTTATCTAGGAGTTTAATGAATAGCACTTTAACATCTGCATTCCATTTTTTAGTCATTACCTTTTCATCATATGAAGTTGGTGCTTCTAAAATAAAATAACCATGTTGCCAAAACTCATGTACAAATTGTGCTTTCTCTTTTACTAACCGACAATACTCCTGAACAAAAATTTCATCAAGGTTGTAGCCTTTTTCAATTAAAGTAGGTTTAAATAATGCAGCTAATTCTGCATTTGTTTTATTTTTTAAATATTGTTGATTGAACCATTTTGCTTTTTCCGGATCAAACTTGGCACCACTTTTATGAACGCGTTCAAATTCAAATATTTTAGAAATTTCTTCTACGCTAAAAATTTCTTGATTATCACCAGGGTTCCATCCTAATAGTGCCAGTATATTTACAAAAGCCTCCGGAAAATAGCCTGCCTCTTTGTAACCA
Organism: Bacteroidota bacterium; assembly: GCA_013288385.1. GTDB lineage: Bacteria > Bacteroidota > Bacteroidia > B-17B0 > Aurantibacillaceae > Aurantibacillus. Next base: position 4,429 of record JABDBZ010000029.1, on the reverse strand, counting down.
ATAAATGGTTCTGCTTCACGCGGATCTTTCCAGCTTAATGGAAATACAGGAAAACGCGATTCACGTTTGGATATTTTTCCATTTCCATCTGGATTTAAAATTAAAGGCAAGTGTGCTAATTTAGGCATACTCTCTTCTAAACCTAAGTAACGGTAAATTAAAATATGTGCCGGTGCACTTGGTAACCACTCCTCGCCTCTAACAACATGACTAATTTCCATTTCAATATCATCTACAATATGCGCCAAATGATAAGTTGGCATACCATCACTTTTTAATAAAACTTTATCATCAACCTGTGCACTGTTTACAACAACCCAACCGCGTATAATATCATTGAAACGAATTTCTTCATTACGCGGTACTTTTAAACGCACCACATAAGGTTTACCTTCACTTAATTCTTTTTGAACTTCTTCTGCACTTAGTGTTAAACTGTTGCGCATGTTTTGACGAGTAACTACATTATACTGTGGAGCCACAACCTTAGCGGCTTCCAAACGCTTACGCATTTCATCTAATTCTTCAGATGTATCAAAAGCATAATAAGCATGGCCACTTGCAATTAATTTATCTGCATACTTTTTATAAATCCCTAATTCTTTACGTTCGCTTTGACGATAAGGTTTGTGTTTACCATCACCAAAACCAACACCTTCGTTCGGCTCAATACCACACCATTTGAGTGCATTAATAATATATTCCTCTGCACCTTCTACAAAACGTGTTTGATCGGTATCTTCAATTCTTAAAATAAAATCACCACCATGTTTTTTAGCAAATAAATAATTAAAAAGGGCTGTACGAACACCACCCATATGTAAACCGCCGGTTGGACTAGGCGCAAAACGAACTCTGACTCTTTTTTCCATAATTGTGAGGCAAAGATACAAAAGGTTGGGGGAAATTAGGGAAGGATTTTAAGAAATAAACAAGGTTATACTATAAATAAATTACGCAATTTCTTTATCAACTTTATTTCTGGTCTTCTATTGATTTAAAAATTTTAATAAAATGGGCAACTAACATTTGACAAATCGTTTTCTTCTGGCCTTATAATTGAATGGTTTACCATATGAAACTCATATTTGCACTAATTTTCTCATTAATTTTTTCTGAAATTTTTTCACAAATTGATACATCTCATTATATAAAAGTCTGTTTTTTATATGGCTCCCGACCAAAGGTAAAATATCGGTATGTAGAACCTAGATATTTCGGTGGAATTCACAGTGGGCATGTTACCATACAAGTTGACGACATAGACTATGGTTTCCATCCAACAAAAAAGCCGGTTCATCTTTTTCCAAGAAAAAAACATGATAGGTGTGAATACATGGATACTGTTCTTAATGGTAAAAACAGACATACGTCTGATGACAAAACTGCTACTTTTATAATACCTGTAACTGAAAAACAATATATTCACATCAAGCAAATTCTTACAGAATATGTAATTACAACTCCATATGACTATGCCGTTTTTGGCATGCATTGCACAGGGGCAGCGAGAGACGTTTTAGGTCAAGTTGGTATATTTAAAAAGAAAAAACATTTCCTGATCATTATGACTACATTTTACCCAAAAGCTTTACGAAAGAAAATGTTTCGTATTGCTAAAGAAAATAATTTTATTATTATAAAAACGGAAGGTAAACAAACCCGCAAATGGGAGCGCGATTAAATATCTTCATTCGTGGAAGTATTTACCCAATTGATATTAATCCTCTTTGTTCATTTCACTTTAAATAGTATTTTTAAACCAAATTAAAATTCATATGAAAAAAAATTACTTAGACTATTTTGTTTTAATAACAATTATTTTTCTTGGAAGTATAAAGATTAATGCTCAAGGTTTTCCTCCAAGCCCGACAAACTGGACTCTACCATTAGGTGGCCATATAAATACTTCGCATAGTTACGGTTTTGATGCTTTATCAAATCAAGGTAGTTATGTTAACAATAACCTTGCTTGGAATACAATCGATATTAATGGAGACGGAAAACCAGATGTTGTTGTGACAGCAAAAGGAGATGGTACAAATGATGATGTATTTGGAAACGGAACAAGTCCATATTGGCAAGTATATTTAAATAATGGCACAGGTATTTCAACAACTGCAACTAATTGGGCAGTACCTCTTGGTGGTCATATAAATACTTCGCATAGTTATGGTTTCAATGCTTTATCTAATCAAGGTAGTTACGTTAACAATAATCTTGCCTGGAATACAATCGATATTAATGGAGATGGAAAACCGGATATTGTTGTGACAGCAAAAGGAGATGGTACAAATGATGATGTATTCGGGAACGGAACAAGCCCATATTGGCAAGTATATTTAAATAATGGTACTGGGTTTTCTTCTTCACCAACTAATTGGTCGGTGCCTCTTGGTGGAGAAGTTGTTGCTAGTCATTCATACGGTTTTAATCAATTCTATGAACAAGGTAGTTATGCTAATAATGA
>JABDBZ010000029.1:0-1859 GCA_013288385.1 Bacteroidota bacterium | reverse complement strand
ACTAATTGGTCGGTGCCTCTTGGTGGAGAAGTTGTTGCTAGTCATTCATACGGTTTTAATCAATTCTATGAACAAGGTAGTTATGCTAATAATGATTTAGCTTGGAATGTAACTGATATTAATGGCGATTCAAAGCCGGATATTATTGTGACAGCTCAAGGGGATGGTACATATAATGATATATTTGGAAACGGAACAAGTCCTTATTGGAAAGTATATTTAAATAATGGTTCAGGTTTTTCTTCTTCACCTACTAATTGGTCGGTGCCTCTTGGTGGAGAAGTTGTTGCTAGTCACTCATATGGTTTCCATCTAATGTATGGTCAAGGCAGTTATGTTAATAATGATTTAGCTTGGTCGGTTTTGGATATGAATGGAGATGGAAAACAAGATTTAGTGGTTTCAGCACAAGGAGATGGTACATATGATGATGTATTTGGAAATGGAACAAGCCCATATTGGAAAGTGTATTTAAATAATGGTTCAGGTTTTTCTTCTTCACCTACTAATTGGTCGGTGCCTCTTGGTGGAGAAGTTGTTGCTAGTCATTCATACGGTTTTAATCAATTCTATGAACAAGGTAGTTATGCTAATAATGATTTAGCTTGGAATGTAACTGATATTAATGGCGATTCAAAGCCGGATATTATTGTGACAGCTCAAGGGGATGGTACATATAATGATATATTTGGAAACGGAACAAGTCCTTATTGGAAAGTATATTTAAATAATGGTTCAGGTTTTTCTTCTTCACCTACTAATTGGTCGGTGCCTCTTGGTGGAGAAGTTGTTGCTAGTCATTCATATGGTTTCCATCTAATGTATGGTCAAGGCAGTTATGCTAATAATGACTTAGCTTGGTCGGCTTTGGATATGAATGGAGATCATACTATTGATCTTGTTGTTACAGCCCAAGGAGATGGTACAAATGAAGATGTGTTTGGAAACGGAACAAGTCCATATTGGAAAGTGTATTTAAACACGAGTCCAACCACTGGCATAAAAGAAAATAAACCAAAAAATGATAATACATTTTTAGTGTATCCTAACCCATTTAATTCTATCGTTCAATTAGAAATTAATCAAGAATTAAATGAAACTAATAAACAGTTAGAGATTTATAATTTGTTAGGGGAAATTGTATTTACGTCAGAAATAAAGTCATCAGAATCAAAAATTGATCTAGGTAAAAAATCTAATGGAATTTATTTTATAAAGATAGGATCTGAAATTAAAAAAATAATTAAAGAATAATTTTATTAACTTATAAAATAAATTTTATGCTTTTGTAAATTAACAGATGACCAATAACGATATCATTCGCCGCCTCCGTTTTGCATTTGATTTTAGTGATCCTAAAATGATTGAGATTTTTGGTTTGGCAGATCATGAAGTAACGAGAGCGCAAATAAGTAATTGGCTTTTAAAAGAAGATGATCAGTATTATGAAGAAATAAGAGATCTTCAACTCGCATACTTTTTAAATGGATTAATTATTTATGGTCGAGGTAAAAAAGAAGGTCCAACACCCAAAGCAGAAAAATATTTAAATAACAATATTGTTCTCCGGAAATTAAAAATTGCATTGAACTTTAAAGATGAAGATATTTTGGAAATTTTGGAATTAGAAGGTATGCGTATTAGTAAACATGAGTTAAGTGCATTCTTTCGGAAGCCGGAGCAAAATCAATATCGACCTTGTAAAGATCAAATTTTACGCAATTTTATTTATGGTTTGCAGGTGAAGTACAGAGGTAACGGAGAATAGAGTTATTACAAACAAAATAAATTTTATGAAATATAAATTCATTAAAACTCTACTTGCATTCTGTCTTTTCGTTTTCATCACATCTTGCGAA
>JABDBZ010000028.1:1285-26052 GCA_013288385.1 Bacteroidota bacterium | reverse complement strand
TCCGGATTTTTTACAAACTCAATAAAGTTTTTTGCTTTTGCACGCGTTGCTCTGTACTCAGGTAAAATTCTTCCGGCCTGGCGCATCAACCAAACAGGCACACGCTCAACTTCTTCACCTCTTGCTGCTTTTAATATCAGATCATTTTTTATCATTCCTAATTTCCTAATGTTCGCCAGCAAAAGTAATTGAAATTTAGGTTTTACGCTAATCTTTTAAAGCAAGATGCCCGAGTGAGCGATTGCAATGGAAAGCCCGCAGTGCAGCGAGGACTTGAAGTGCAAAGCGCGACCCCGCTCGAGAACTAATTGGAAAGAAAAATTAATCGCGGGGGCACTCCCACTTCTCGATACCTGCCTACCGGACAGGCAGGCAATTTTTGCAAGAGGCAGGCAAAATTACTGCGCCACCGCTGAAGCTAAGGCGACACGCGGTCGAAGTGACAGGCTCCTCTTCTTGATCCTTCATTTTTATCTAATTTATACCACTTATAAAACTGATGTAACCAGTTTTGTAAAATCACCAAACGAATTAGTATATTGATTATCTTTATTTATCAATCCAAATTAGATGAAAATAATATTTACGTTTATTCTGTTGATTTTTACAACTGGTTTATTTGCGCAGCAACATGCGTGTGCTTTAGTTAAACAGCGCCATATGCAAAGTTTAATGGAGCATGAAAAGAGGACGAGTAATTTATCATCTCTTACTTCGCATGAATTAAAATATGATGTAAAGTTTGTTCATTTAATGCTCAATCTTGAGCGCACCAATAAAGATATTCAAGGCGGTGTAAAAACAGTTGCAACAGTTACAGCTTCAGCAATGGATACGTTCATGTGTTTGTTACATCAAAATCATACGATTGATTCAATTCGTTTTAATGGCACGTTGATGGGTTTTGTAAGAAAAGATAGTGCGATAAAAGTTACGCCTGCAACCCCAATTCCGAACGGGCAAAGTTTTACCGTGAGTGTATATTATCATGGCACTGCACCGGTTGGTGGTTCTGCTATTGGTAGTGGTTTTGATAACGGAACAGATTGGGGAAACCAGGCAACATGGAGTTTAAGTGAAGCCATTGTTGCTTACCATTGGTGGCCATGCAAACAAATTTTGACAGATAAAATAGATTCAAGTTGGGTTTTTATAACAACCGATTCAACTAATAAAGTTGGTTCAAATGGTTTGTTGAGTAATGTTGTTGTAGTTGGAAATCAAAAAAGATATGAATGGAAAAATAATCACATGATTAATTATTATTTAATTTCTGTTGCAGTTTCTGATTACGAAGAATATAAATTATATGCGAAACCACAATACCTTGGTAACGATTCTATTTTAATTCAAAACTACGTTTACAATAATATGTATAATAGTCAATATTGGCTTGGACCAGGAAATTTTAAAGCACTCATAGATAGCATTGTTCCTGTTATAAATTTCTATTGCAAAACGTATGGTATGTATCCATTCTATAAACAAAAATACGGACATTCAATGGCACCATTTGGTGGTGGCATGGAACATCAAACAATGACAACCTTAGGTTATTTTGATTATTATGTTGATGCGCATGAATTAGGTCACCAATGGTGGGGAGACAATGTTACCTGTAAAAGTTGGGGCGATATTTTTATGAATGAATCTTTTGCAGTGTATTCTGAAATTTTGACATCGCAATATGTTGATCCTGCTTCTTTCACTTCAAAAGTTATTGGCGCGCAAAGTAGTGCAATGAGTCAGCTTGGTGGAAGTATTTATTTTACGGGAAGTGACACGCTGAATTCAACACGTATTTTTGATAGCAGATTGACCTACGATAAAGGTGGCGCAGTTATTCATACTTTGCGTTTTGTAACAAATAATGATTCCCTTTGGTTTCAAACGTTGAGAGGGTTTCAAACTTTGCATAAAAATAGTACAGCTTCTGTAATTGATTTTATGAATTATTATCATGCGCAAACATCAATTGATCCTACACAATTTTTTAATCAATGGTATTATGGTGAAGGTTATCCGACGTTTAATGTAACATGGAATTTTATTGGTAATACTGCCATTATTAAATCTATTCAAACTACATCTACACCGTCTTCAGTACCTGTATTTATAACACCAATTGAATATAAAATAAAACGTGTAAATGCCGCAGATACTGTCATTAGAGTTATGCATACAAACAGTACAGAGATGTACACCATACCTGCATTATCAGGAAGTATAACAAGTATTGTGATAGATCCAAATAACTGGCTCATTAATAGAATTTACGGACCGCCATATCAGGATACGACATTAACATTGCCTGCGGGAATAATAGTAAATAAAATAAATAATTATCAATTGGTAATTAGTCCGAACCCAAGCAATGGCATCTTTAATTTTAAAATGAATAATTATTTCCAGAATAATTATTCACTCACAGATATTTCGGGCAAAATAATTTTGAAAGGAACTTGTTTAGAATCTAATAACATTGATATTTCTGACAAAGCAAATGGAATTTACATGTTGCAGATAAAAGACAAACAAAACAAATTGTTGGATACCCGCAAACTAATTAAAGAGTAGATTTAAATTTGCCCCATAGTGGGCAAAATATAATTAGAAGAATTAACAAACAATTTAATGGCTACAGAGTAGCCAAACATTTCGTTTTTAGTTTTAAATAATTGCAATCTTAGATGTTAAAATGATGGAATACATCAACAGGGTTTTTATAATTTTTTGACGTAAATTGCATGGATAGAAAAAGCCATGAAAAAAATTAGTCTTATCATTTTATTATTTGCATCATTTAATTCATTCGCGCAAATAAATTATTGTGCTAAAGGAAAACACACAAGCTCTGCAAGTTTGATTCAACATGCAAACAGAAGGAGCTCTCTTTCTCCATATATTTCACACGAATTAAAGTACGATGTAAAATTTGTGCATTTAATGCTTAACTCTGAGCGAACAACAAAATTTATTAGTGGAGGAGTTAAGACCGTTGCAACAGTTACCGTTGCAGCTATGGATACATTCATGTGTTTACTGCATCAAAATCATACCATCGACTCTATTCGTTTTAATGGTACGTTAATGAGTTATACGAGACAAGATAGCGCATTGAAAGTTACACCTGCTTCGCCAATACCAAACGGACAAAGTTTTACGGTGAGTGTTTATTATCATGGCACACCTCCTGTTGGTGCCGCAGCAATTGGAAGTGGTTATAGTAACGCAACTTCAGGTGCATGGGGTAATCAAGTAACTTGGAGTTTGAGTGAGGCCATTGCAGCATATCAATGGTGGCCTTGTAAACAAATTTTAACTGATAAAATTGATTCAAGTTGGGTGTATGTTACAACCGATCCTTTAAATAAAGTTGGGTCAAATGGTATGTTGACTAATACAGTTGCAGTGGCCGGACCAAAAGTAAGATACGAATGGCAAAACAATCACATCATTGATTATTATTTAATTTCTGTTGCTATTACAAAATATGTGGAATACGATTTATATGCGCATCCAATTTATCTTGCACCCGATTCAATTTTAATTCAGAATTATATTTACGATGGCGCAATTAATAATCCTTCATGGGTGAATACGCAAAAACCAATTTTAAATCAAATGCCTTCTGTTTTAGAATTCTATTGTAAAATGTATGGTATGTATCCATTCTACAAACAAAAATATGGTCACTGCATGGCACCTTTTAGCGGAGGCATGGAACATCAAACCATGACAAGTTTAGGTTTTTTTGATTATTATGTTGACGCGCACGAATTAGCACATCAATGGTGGGGAGATAATGTAACGTGTAAAAGTTGGGGAGATATTTGGATCAACGAAGCATGGGCTGCTTATTCAGAACATCTCACCGCGCAATATTTAGACCCCACAAATTTTGCACCAAACTTAACAACGGCACATAATAATGTAATGAGTCAGCCTGGTGGCAGTTGTTTTTTTACGGGAGTAGATACCTTAGATGCGAATGTAATTTTTGATAGCAGATTAACGTATGACAAAGGCGGATCGATTATTCACACATTGCGTTTTGTAACAAATGATGATTCGTTATGGTTTCACACGTTGAGAGGATTTCAAAATTTGCATAAAGGTAGCACAGCGTCTGTAATAGATTTCATGAATTTTTATCAAGCACAAACATCTATCAATCCGACTCAATTTTTTAATCAATGGTATTATGGGCAAGGTTACCCAACATTTAATGTTACATGGAATTTTGTTGGGAACACTGTTATTTTAAAGTCAATTCAAACAACATCTTTTCCATCTTCTATTCCTGTATTTATAACACCCATGGAATATAAATTAATTAGAACGAGTGCACCTGACACCGTTATTAGAGTGATACACACAAATAATACTGAGACATACACTTTTCCGTTATTAGGCAATGTAGTTGGCGTTTCGGTTGATCCAAATAATTGGGTAATTAATCAAACAATTGGCCCGGCACAAGATGTAAACTTGACACCAACCGGAATTCGTGAAAATCAAAACAGTAATTTATTTTCTGTTAGTCCAAACCCAAGCTCCGGAATTTATAATTTGAAGATGGATAATTACGTTGGTAATACTTTTTTCATTTCAGACTTATCCGGCAAAATAATTTTGAAAGGAAATTGTGCGAGTGTAAATGCAATTGATATTTCTGATAAAGTAAATGGAATTTATTTGTTGGAGATCAGAGATGCACAAAGTAGAGTAGTGGAGAGCAGAAAGTTGGTGAAGAAGTAAATTCTTTATGAACCAACTTTGTAGTAATTAGAATTATTTTGTCTAAAACTGGATGTTTGTTTTCCTCCTCCTTCAGCGAGCTGACACTTCCCCCAAGGGAGGATAGGGTTAACGCCTAGCATACTGCTATTTTAAAAGTATAAACTTTTATTTAGCATGAAGCTTGAGTGAGCGATTGTAGTGGAAAGCCCGCAGCGCAGCGAGGACTTGCAACGAAAGCGCGACCCCGCCCAGGAACTAATTAGAAAGAAAGATTAATTGCGGGGGCACTCCAAAAAAGTAAAAAAAGCTACATCTACGGGAGTTTTGTAAATCAACAAACCTTGAATATCTTTAGAACAAGTTTGAATTTATTTAATACTTCAAACAAAATACTTCAAACCCGAAACCTCTCCATGTTCGACTTCCTCAAAACCTTAACCGACCCGCAAAGCATTATCCAATATGGTGGTTTATGGTTATTGTTGTTTGTGGTATTTGCTGAGACAGGTTTATTGATTGGTTTTTTTCTACCCGGAGATAATTTAATTTTATTGGCTGGCATCTTATGTAAATCGAAACCGGAATTATTAAACGTCAATTATTTTGTTTTGGTTGCATTGATGATCTTCGCAGCTGTAACCGGAAATATGTTTGGCTATTGGTTTGGAAAAAAATCAGGAGAAAAATTATACGAACGGGATGATAGTTTATTTTTTAAAAAAAGTCATTTAAAAGCAACCGGTCATTACTATCAAAAATTTGGTGGCAATGCAACATTAATACTCGCACGTTTTTTACCAATTGTAAGAACTTTCGCCCCAATAATTGCAGGCGCAATTAAAATTGATTTTTTTAAATTCATGTTGTTTAACTTGGTTGGTGCGGTTTTGTGGATCTTTAGTTTGTCGGGTGTTGGTTATTTTTTGGTAGTTGTATTTCCACAGATAACAAATTACATGGGTTATATTTTTATAACGCTAATTATACTTACTGCAATTCCGGTTGTGCGTTTGATTTTCAAAAAGAGGGAACAGGTTTAAAGCTGATTTGCAAAATCAATCAGTAATTTAAACACATCTTTATAATCTGTCAACGGCAATGTTTTTTCCAGATCATCAATATCATGATAAAATGAAACGCCCCCTAGTGTATAAATAAAAAAAGATGGAACACCTTTTTCGGTGAACCAATAATGATCGCTATTTTGAGCCTTGCCTCTTTTTTTAATTTCCTTTATTAAATGTTCGTCTTTATTTATTTTTTCGAGTAAGTCAAATTGTTTGGTGAAAACAGCACCATTTACAACCATAATGCCGTCATCTCCGGTACCAAGCAAATCGAGGTTTACTAAAAATTTAATTTTAGAGAGGTCAATACTGTTTTGCTCCACAAAATAATGCGACCCAATTAAACCTGCCTCTTCGCTTGCAAAGAAAACAAAAACTGTTTTATATTTTGGTTTATGAACAGAATAATATTTTATCAAATTTAAAACCATGCTTGTTCCGCTTGCATTATCGTTTGCTCCCGGAAAAAAGCAACCTTTTCCCATCGCTCCTAAATGATCGTAATGTGCAGTAAAGACAATCGTACTATCGTTATTTTTTCCTTCAATATATGTGCCAATGTTATTCGTTTTAAATTCAGGAATAAATTCTGCTTCAATATTTATTTCAGCAGTTTTAATTTCTTCTGTTTGTTTTGATCTTAAAATTTCAATGGAGCAATTTTTATTTTGAGAAATTCCAACGCTGTAAGTCAGTTTTTTGGAAAGTTTGATATTACACAACATTGCAGATTTATCAGATACATAATGAATACTGTCTTTTTTGATGAACTCAAATTTTCCTTTAACAGTAGGGCATTCAGGATTAATAATAAAATCTCTACCTGGAATTAATATCTTTCCGTTAATGTTTACTTCTACTTTTTTTGGAAATGTATTTACCGGGTGAGAATAAGGCTGCAAGTACGAATTACCAAACAATGGAAGCGCTTTGTTTTTTTTAATTTCCCCAACAATAAAGTCAGCCGCAATTCCTAATCCGTTTTTTACATAACCTCTACCGTAATATTTTTCAGAAGTTAAAAATTTTATAACGTGTCTGGTGTATAAAGAATCTTGTGCTTGAAGAAAAAAAGAAAGAAAAAAGAAAATTAGAATATAACGCATTATTCAAATCGTTTTTTGGAAGCTTGAATAAACCGTTTAAATGTTTCGTTTGAATCTTTCCAATTATAAGCCGATTTTAAACTTAAAATATAGGATTCGGCATCTTGCCAATTCTCGAATTCATTGATATGATCAACTGCTAAACCATATTCAGTCGCGTTTTGATTAAAAAGATCGTTAATGAATTGGAATTTTTGATTTAAAGAAACTTCAATTTGTTTTGTCGTTTGAGTAGATTGTGTTTTTTGTTCAGCGCTATTACGTAATGTTTCAATTTCGTTTGTGAGTGTGTTCGGTTTTTCGATCGTAATTTTTTCTTCTTTCAAAACTTCTTCAGTAACAATATCCGACTTAAGGGCTGCCGCTTCACTCACTTTTGAATGAAGATCGAAACTTGGAGAAATTTCTTTATGCGTTTTCAAGTGTTTAAAAACACTCAAATGTTCTTGCAGCAGATGAAGGTGCTTTTGTAAATTTTCGCAATCCGATGAAGATGGTTGAATATTTCCATCAACAAAAAGCTCCAATTCAGGAAGTGTTTCGTGAATGATGTTTTGAAGCTTACTAAGCGTTTGATCAATACTCATGCCGTGCAAAATTTATATTTAAAATTAATTTGAATTTATAATATGTTAAGTTAATTTAGGTTTTTGTTTTTAACGCCTTTTAAACAATGTTTCCTGACGATAATAAAACCAATTTAACCAGAGGGTGGATCGAAGTGATCTGTGGGAGCATGTTTTCGGGCAAAACAGAAGAGTTAATCAGGCGCTTAAAACGAGCTCAATTTGCGAAGCAAAAAGTGGAGATCTTTAAGCCGACTCTCGATGCGCGATATCATGAACTCAAAGTGGTTTCTCATCAGGGCACCGAAATTCATAGCACACCCGTTCCTTCAAGCTCAAATATTTTATTGCTTTCGTCTGATACCGCCGTTGTTGGCATTGATGAGGCTCAGTTTTTTGATGATGAATTACCAAATGTCTGCAAGCAATTAGCGGATAGAGGCGTTCGCGTAATTGCTGCCGGTTTGGATATGGATTTTAAAGGTAACCCGTTCGGACCAATGCCTCACTTGATGGCATGCGCCGAATATGTTACAAAAGTACATGCTATTTGCGTAGATTGCGGACAATTAGCTTACGTGTCGCATCGCTTGGTTGGAGATGAAAATTTATTGTTGCTCGGTGAAACGGATAGCTATAAGCCTTTGTGCAGACAGTGTTTTAACGAACAGAAAATAAAATTAACGTAATAAGTGTATCATTTAAAAGAAATAGCAAAAATCACAAATGGAACATTTCATGGAAGCGAAGATCATGAATGTTTTTATTTTTTGACTGATAGCAGACAACTTACGGATAATAGTGGTGGTGTTTTTTTTGCTTTGGTAAGCGAAAGAAATGATGGGCATAAATATATCAGCGAATTAATTGAGCGTGGTGTTCACAATTTTGTTGTGAGTGATAAAGCAATTATCAAAGACGAGTATCTTAAAAAAGATATTTCGTTTGTTGTTGTGAACGATACTTTAAAAGCACTTCACCAACTAGCCATTTATCACCGACAAAAATTTGAAATTCCTGTGATTGGCATTACGGGTAGCAATGGCAAGACAATGGTAAAAGAATGGTTATTTCAATTATTGAAAGAAGATCATGTGATTTGCAGGAGCCCGAAAAGTTATAACTCGCAAATAGGTGTGCCATTAAGTGTTTTAAATTTAAATGAAAAACATACGTTAGGCATTTTTGAAGCAGGAATTTCTCAACCAAACGAAATGGAGAAATTGCAAAAGATCATTCAACCAACAAGTGGAATTTTTACTTCTCTTGGTCATGCCCACGACGAAGGTTTTATGAATCGTGAACAAAAAGTAGAAGAGAAGTGGAAATTATTTTCCGGTTGCGAAAGCATCATCGTTAATAAATTTGATAGTCCGCGCCTGAATGTAAAATCACAAAGTAAAATAATTACAATTGGTCAGGATGCAAATTGTGATTTTAGTTTGACTTATGAAATAAAAAATGAGCAGACTTTTATCACTTTAAAAAATGCAAATAAGAATTATAATTTCACAATTAAATTTATTGATAAAGCCTCTATTCTAAATTGCATAACGTGTATTGTTACTTTATTGAATTTAGGATATGACGAAAATATAATTCAACAACGCCTCAATCACTTGCAGAGTATTGCATTGCGACTCGAAGTGAAAAACGGAATAAATAATTCTATTCTCATCAACGATTTTTATAATTCTGATCTGGATTCTATTAAAATTGCCTTAAGTTTTTTAAATCAACAACATCGTCGGACTAAAAAAGTGCTAATCGTTTCTGATATTGAACAATCAGGAAAATCAAATTCAGAATTGTATGCTGAGTTAGAATCTTTGATTTCTCAAAATAAAATTGATCTGTTGATTGGTATTGGTGCAGCTATTTCTACTAATAAAAGATTATTCAAAGAGCATTCTTTATTCTATGCAGATGTAAAGGCTTTTGTGAGTGATTTAAAACGTATTCAAAATGAATTACATCATTCAACAATACTTTTAAAAGGCGCGCATAGTTTTAAATTCGAAGAAATCAGTAAACTACTTCAATTAAAAAGTCACGATACTGTTTTAGAAATTAATTTAAATAAATTAACGCATAATATTAATTATTATCGTTCCCTCATTGGCAAACAAACCCAATTGATGTGCATGGTAAAAGCCATGGGTTATGGAAGCGGCAGTAGCGAGATCGCAAAAACATTGCAACACATTGGCGTTAATTATTTAGCGGTTGCTTATGCTGACGAAGGAGTAGAATTAAGAGACGCAAATATTTCGTTGCCAATAATGGTGATGAGTCCTGAACGCGATTCGTTTGAAGACATCATCAAATATAATTTAGAACCGGAAATTTATTCCTTCAAATTATTAAATGATTTTGTTGCGGCTTTAGATAGATTAGGAGTTAACGAAGCATATCCAATCCATATTAAAATTGATACCGGAATGAAACGCTTGGGCTTTGAGATTGGCGATATGGAAGAGTTGACAAAAAAATTAAAACAATTTCCTCAGGTAAAAATTAAAAGTGCATTTTCTCATTTGGTGGCAACTGATAATAAAGACTTAGATTTTTTTACAAACGAGCAAATAGAAAAATTTAAAATTTGTTTCTCTCAACTAGAAAAAGCTTTGGGCTATTCTTTCTTAAAGCATATTTGTAATTCTGGAGGCATTACACGATTTAAAAATGCGCATTTTGATATGGTGCGTTTGGGTATTGGTATGTACGGTTTTGGTGTAAACAAAGAAGAGCAACACCTATTAGAAAATGTAAGTACGTTGAAAACACGCATAAGCCAAATTAAAAGCGCAAACAAAAGCGAAACAATTGGTTATAACAGAAAAGGTATTGCAGAAAAGGATTTAATAATTGCGACCATTCCAATTGGTTATGCAGATGGTTTTCATCGCACATTAGGAAATGGCAATTATGGTGTTTTTATAAATAATATTTTTTGCAAAACCATTGGCAATATTTGCATGGATATGTGCATGATCGACATCACAAACATAAAATGTGAAGAAGGCGATGAAGTCATTGTTTTTGAAAATGCAGGACAAGTTAACCAAATGGCTACTGCAATGAATTCTATTGCTTACGAAGTGCTTACCAACATTTCTTCGAGAGTAAAAAGAGTTTATACGCAGGAGTAAGACTTATAATTTTGTATATTTAATTAAATGTGTCGTCCTTCGACTCCGCTCAGGGTGACGCTTTCTCGATAAACAAAAGTTTCGTGATCGCGAGATAATTAATCAAAATAGAAAATGTTTAATTTTGGAGGATCTGTCCCCTTCTCCTTTGGAGAAGGGCTAGGGATGAGGCTTCAAATTCTTTTCCCATTTCCACGCACTCAACATCATATCATCAATGTTGTATTTCGGAGTCCAGTTCAGATCTTTTTTTGCTTTATCGTTGTTGGCGTAAATGGCAATTACATCACCCGGTCGTCGCGGACCAATTTTATAATTTAATTTTAGTCCGCTTACTTTTTCAAAAGCATGTATCGCCTCAAAAACACTCACACCTTTTCCAGTTCCTAAATTATAAATACTACAATTACTTTTATTTTTTTCCGAGACTAAAAAGTCTAACGCTTTTACGTGCGCATCAGCAATATCACTTACGTGAACATAATCTCTAATACAAGAACCATCGCGGGTGTCATAATCATTGCCATGAACGGTTAAACTATTTTTTCCGGCCGCTGTTTGTGTAATAACTGGCACTAGATTGCTCGGTTTAGTCAGACTTAGTTCGCCATTTAATCCACTCATGTGTGCACCAACAGGATTAAAATAACGCAATAAAATAGAATTGAACCAAGGATTAGTTGCACAGAAAAACGAGATCATTTCTTCACCCACTTTTTTTGTATGTCCGTAAGGCGATTCAGGTTTTTGTAATTCGGTTTCTTCTGTCACCGGGAGCTCTTTGGTATTGCCATAAATAGAGCAGGATGAAGAAAAAATAAAATTTTTAATTTTTTTTGACTCACAAATTTTTAAAATGTTGGTGAGCGACTCAAAATTATTGTGATAATATTTTAATGGATCTTCGGTGCTTTCACCAACAGCTTTAAAAGCCGCGAAATGAATAACGCCAATAATATTTTCATAAGAGTGAAGAGCAGAATTTAATTTCGCAAAATCGCAGAGATCGATATTTAATTTTGAGAAACTTTTTTTGGTGATCGTTTCAATGCGTTGGTAACTGCTTTCAGAAGAGTTTGAAAAATTATCGATTGAAATAATGTTGTAATCTGTCTTCTCAAGCAACTCAATAATAGTATGTGATCCAATGTAACCCGCACCACCTGTAACTATTACACTTTTTTTCATTGCTCTTAGTCAGCTTTTTTACCGGGAGAATTTCCTCTTACAAACAAAGGCTCTTCTTCCGTATCGTAAATATTAAATATTACTTTGGCTAAGATATGTTTTTCTGCTGTGGCAAAATAATTTTGTTGATTAGGGTTGATTTCTTTTTCACTTACAACTAATAATTCGTTCAATTTTAAGGAATTGTTAAGTGGCACGATATTGTCTAATTCGTGTAAATTAAAAAAGTCGATGATGATGAGCAGATCATTTGTGTAATTAAAGGAAGTGGCATAACCCGCTTCTTTCAAACCGGTACACCAACCGGAGTAATCACCTAATGGTAATTTAAATAAAAAATCATATCTCGGTCTCGATTTCAAAAACATACTGTGATCATAAAAAGATTCTTCAACAGAATTATATTTTCTAAAACATTCATTCAATGTATCATCATCCATTATAAACGAATTCCCTCCCCATTCTTTATGGCATTTAATTCCGAAATGATTATTTGATTCTTTAGCCAGTTCACTATTTCCATAGTCACTTTCTTTGATTGCCTGAGCCATGGTTACACTGGCGGGAATTTTGAATAACACCATTTGCTCAATGGCGTATTCTTTATTTTTTTCAATGTAATTGTGAATGTTATCTATAATTGATTGTGAATTTAATGCCGTTGAGATGAAAACAAAAAACGTTAAGATTAATAACGATGCAAAATTATTTTTATTGGTTCTCAAATGAATAAATTATCTTTAAACAAATATAAACCGGGTCAATTTTTATAATTCGACTTTAAAACTTTAATATCAACATGAGATTCTTTACAACTCTAAGATCAGCTTTAACGTTAGTGGCATTAACTACTTTAATTGTTTCTGCCCAAATACCTGTGAAATACCCGTTAACAGTAAAGGGTGATGTTACAGATGATTATTTTGGAAATAAGATCGCTGATCCATATAGATGGTTGGAAGATGACAGAAGCGAAAAGACAGAAGCTTGGGTAAAAGAACAAAATAAAGTTACAGAAGGTTATTTATCTCAAATAACATTTAGGAATAGAATTAAAAAACGCTTAACAGAACTTTGGAATTTCAATAAACAATCTGCTCCATTTAAAAAAGGAGATTATTTCTTTTGTTACAAAAATTCCGGTTTGCAAAATCAAAGTGTTTTGTCCATGGCTAAAAAAATGGACGCCAAAGAAAACGAATGGCAATTGGTTCTTGATCCAAATACACTTTCAAAAGATGGCACTGTTTCTTTAAGTGGAACTTCTATTTCAAAAGATTGTAAAATTTTAGCATACTCTATTTCAATGGCTGGAAGCGATTGGCAAGAAATTCATTTTAAAGATCTAGCAACAAAAAAGGATTTACCGGATATTATCAAATGGGTAAAGTTTAGCGGTATTGCATGGAAAGGAAATAGTATTTATTATAGCAGATATGATGAACCGACTGGAAGTGCTTTATCACAAAAAAACACGGGACATAAAATTTATTTACATAAAGTTGGTACAAGTCAGGATAAAGATGAGTTAATTTTTAAAGACGAAAAAAATCCAACTTATAATTTCTCAGCACAAGTAACCGATGATGAAAAATATTTAATTGTGTATGCAAGTCAGAGTACCAGCGGCGAGAAGCCAATGATTAAAGATCTTGCAATTCCTAATTCTAAATTTGTAAACATTGCCGAAGATTTTGATCATGAGTTATCGATATTTGATAATGTTGGAAGTACCTTTTATATTTTGACAAATAAAAACGCACCTAAATATAAATTAGAGACATTTACTTTTAAAGATGGAAAAATAAGTGATTATAAAACCATCATTCCTGAAAGTAAAGATCTGCTGGAAGGCGTGCGATTATGCAACAAACAAATTATTGCGAATTATTTAAAAGATGCAACTTCGAGATTATACCTTTATGATTTAACAGGTAAACAAATTCAGGAAATTAAATTACCGGGCTTATGTAAATTAAATAGTTTTAATACGGATAAAGATTATGATTTTGCAACCTATAGTATCTCTCAATATATTGCCCCCGAACAATCTTATTATTTAGATGCAAAAACATTTCAAAGTAAACTTTTATTTAAACCGGATATCGCTTTTAAATCTGATGATTATATTACCGAACAGTATTTTTATCCAAGTAAAGATGGTACCAGAATCCCCATGTTTGTAACACATAAAAAAGGAATTGAAATGAATGAAAACACACCATGTTTTGTTTATGGTTATGGTGGATTTAATATTTCTTTAGGCCCAGAATTTAGAATTGACCGAGCTATTTTTTTAGAAGCAGGTGGTTTGTATTGCGTTCCTAATTTAAGAGGCGGTGGTGAGTATGGCGAAGAATGGCACAAAGCCGGAACTAAATGTAAAAAACAAAATGTTTTTGATGATTTTATTGCAGCATGTGAATATTTAGTTTCTAAAAAAATGACATCCTATAAAAAAATTGCGATTCATGGCAGAAGCAATGGTGGATTATTAATTGGCGCGGTTATGACCGAAAGACCGGATATTTGCAAAGTAGCTTTACCAACGGTTGGTGTTTTGGATATGCTGCGTTTTCATTTATTTACAATAGGCAGGGCTTGGTCAGTGGACTATGGAAATAGTGAAAATAAAGAAGATTATAATTGTTTAATTAAATATTCACCATTGCACAATGTAAGAGGGCCAAATTTTCCGGCGACTTTGGTTTTAACGGGTGACCATGATGATAGGGTAGTGCCTGCTCATTCATTTAAATTTGCGGCTACTTTGCAGGAATTTAACAAAGGCATAAATCCAACATTAATACGGATAGATGTGAATGCCGGGCATGGAGCAGGTAAGCCAACTACCAAGCAAATTGATGAATTTTCTGATATGTGGGCCTTTACTTTTTATAATTTGGGTATGAATTAGGGAAGGATTTTTGTAACAATTAACAATTTAATAAATTTAGCAGTATTAAACTTGAGTAATTTAACAAAGTCAAATATAAATAACATTAATCAAAAAATATAAACTAAAAGAACAAATAAGAACATGAAAAAAACAATTATTGCATTAGCTGTCATGATGGGATTCAACACAGCAATCAAGGCTCAAAATTTACAAACTGCACCTGCCGCAGGAACAACTCAACAAAGTCAAGCTCCTCAAACGCCAGAAGAACGTGCGAAGAGAAGTGCAAATCATGCAGAAAAAAAATTGGGATTAACTGCTCAGCAAAAATCTGACTGGGAAGTTGCTGCATTAAAACGCAATATGGCTAACCAGCCATTTCATGATCAATTAAAGGCTGCAACCACACCTGAGCAAAGAAAAGAAATTCATGGTCAAATGAAAGTAAACAATCAAGCATTTGAATCTACTGTGAATGGATTTTTAACAGCTGATCAAAAAACAAAATTTACTGCGATGAAAGAAGAAAGAAAGCAACATGCAATGAAAGGTTCAAACAAAAAGTTTGAAGAATCAGACGTTAATTACGGGGAGTAATTTTTTTTAATAATTGAATATTAAGCCGCACCTTTAGTGCGGCTTTTTTTGTACATAAAACTTTGGCAGGAATATACATACACATCCCCTTTTGCAAACAAGCATGCACTTATTGTGACTTTCACTTTAGTGTAAATACAAAATCAAAAACCGATTTAATAAATGCGATCATAAAGGAAATTGATTTACGCAAAAACTATTTAGCAAATTCAACTATTGAAACTATTTATTTTGGAGGAGGTACACCAAGCATTTTAAGTACTTCTGAATTAGAAATGATTTTAAATAAATTGAGAAAAGAATGTAATGTCGTTTCAAATGCTGAAATCACTATTGAATGCAATCCGGATGATCTTACAAAACAAAAACTTTCTGAATTAAAACAATTGGGTTTTAACCGTTTAAGTATTGGTCTGCAAAGTTTTAATGAAGAAGAATTAAAATGGATGAATAGAGCCCACAATGCCCGTGAATCTTTAGATTCAGTGAGGTTAACTCAGGATGCCGGATTTAAAAATATCACGATTGACCTTATTTATGGATCTAAATTTCAAGATCAAAATTCGTGGCAAAAAACATTAGAGACAGTTCTATCTTTAAATGTGCAACATATCTCTGCATATAATTTAACCATTGAAGCAAAAACAAAATTGGGAGTAAATCATCAAAAAGGAATTGAACCTTCCATAAATGATGAATTAAGTGCAGATCAATTTAAAATGATGGTTGCTGTTTTAGAAAGTAATGGATTCATTCAATATGAAATTTCAAATTTTGGTAAGCCTGATTTTTTCTCCAAACATAATAGCAATTATTGGTTAGGAAGTCATTATTTGGGATTAGGCCCGTCCGCGCATTCATACAATGGTATTAGCAGACAATGGAATGTCTCTAGTAACAGTGCGTACATTTCTCATTTAAATAAAAGTGAAAAATATTTTGAAGAGGAAATTTTAACCGATAAAGAAAAACACAACGAATATATTTTAACCCGTTTAAGAACAATTTGGGGTTGTGATAGAAATGAGATTGAACAAAAATTTGGAAGAAATGTTTTAAATCATTTTGATGAAATAGTAAATAAATACAAAAACTATTTCATTGCAAATAAAAATGTAATCACATTAAACTTAGAAGGAAAATTGCGCGCAGATTTTTTAGCGTCGGAGTTTTTTGAGTGAGATGGATTAATTTTTTCGGTAAGCTAAACGAGAACTGGATTTGATTTTCCTCCTCCGTCCTTACGGACACTTCCCCCGAGGTAGGATAGGGTTAACGCCTAGCCTATCACCATTTAAAAACTTAAAAGTTTAAATGAGCAAGAATTCTTTCGAAGGAATTTCCTCCTGGAGCCTGCCTGCCGTCGCGCAGCCAACGTTACGGTAGGCAGGGAGGTGTCAGCTATGCTGACGGAGGAGGATAATAAAACATAGTAAAACCCTGTCAGTTCGAGCGCGAGTCGAGAACACCAAATCTAATCAATTCTGAAATGTTATTTTACAATTGCGAAAATAATAGTGAAAACACAAAAATCAAAAATACAGATCACTTGTCTTTAATCTCAAATAGCGCATTACCGCTAATAGCGCGCTTATTCCGGAAATAATTATCCCTATAAAAACTACGCCAATAAAAACAAGCAATAAAACATTTTCATCTTGCAGTTGAAGTAGATCAGGTATAAATCGTGTACTAATTAATAAAAATCCTGCTAATAAAAACCCTGCAATTAATCCTGCAATCACACCTTGCCTGATTCCCTTTAATAAAAATGGTTTACTAATAAAAGCTCGTGTAGCACCAACTAAATACATGGTGCGAATTAAAAAACGTTGCGAATATATAGAAAGGCGAATAGTATTATTGATCAGTGCAATGGCGACTAGCAATAATGCACCACTAAATATTAAAATAAAAAACGCAATTGCTTTTGTATTTTTATTCAAGCTGTTGATCATGTCTTTTTGATAAACAACTTCTTTCACAAAACTTTTTTGAATAATTACTTTCTCAATATTTTGTAAAGTATCCGTGTTGGCATAATCAGCATTGATTTTTACATCTAAAGCATTCAACAAAGGATTACTTCCTAAAAAGGTTAAAAAATCTTCTCCCAAATTTTCTTTTAATTGTGCGGCTGCTTGTTCTTTTGTAACCAGACTAACACTTTTCGCGAATTTAGAACCATTAATCTCTTGAATTAAACCATCAATTTGAGCAGAAGAAGTTGTATCCTTTAAGTAAATTTGAAAACCAACATTCTCTTTGAAGTGTTTAGAAAGCTTATTGGCATTGATAACCAGTAAACCAAGAGCACCCAACATAAATAATACAAGCGACAGGCTAATAATAACCGTTATGCCGGATGATTTAATTCTTTTTCTCGTTAAGTTATCGCTCATTGCTTATACAAGCGAATATATTTTATATTTCAAAGTGATTAGTGAGGATAGAAAATGATTTTGAACAGAATATTGTTTATAGTGTTTGTTATAGAATCATGTCATTTAGGGTGCAAGTTGAGAACAGAATAAAATTGTGGTTAAAACTTCTTGATCTTCTCGATTGTCGCGTGAGTGATTGCAATGGAAATCCTTTTTGCTGCCTCTTCGCAAAAAGATTGGAATGGAAAGCACGACCCCGCGCAAGGACTAATTAGCATGAAAAATTAATTGCGGGGACACGCCCAAAACAAAAAATATTTCTTTTCTGAACTACGTTTATCCAACTCTCGACTGCTGCTCAGAGTGACAATGTTGAGTCAATGTCAGTTCGAGCGGAGTCGAGAACAGGTTTGTTAATTCAAAAAATTAAAGTAATTAATAACGTAGATATCTCTAAATAATCGCAATACTCACACCCATTTTAAAAAGGATGATCAGAATAATACCAATAATAATTCGGTAAATGCCAAACCATTTAAAACCATATTTATTTAAAATACCAATCAATGTTTTAATAGCAATAAGTGCAACTAAAAAAGCAACAACATTTCCAAAGGCCAAAAGCTTTAATTCCTCTCCGGTTAAGGACCCACCGTCTTTATAAAAATCAAGTA
This sequence comes from Bacteroidota bacterium, assembly GCA_013288385.1. Lineage (GTDB taxonomy): Bacteria > Bacteroidota > Bacteroidia > B-17B0 > Aurantibacillaceae > Aurantibacillus. The sequence continues at coordinate 7,676 of JABDBZ010000028.1, read as the reverse complement.
ATTTTTTGGCGGTTGCAGCAAACATTGTTGGTACCGCTAAGAAAAAAGAAAACTCTGCAGCTAATTGTTTATTTAATTTAAATGCTTTGCCACCAATAATAGTTGCACCACTTCTGCTTACACCCGGAAATAGTGCAATACACTGACACAAACCAATTTTGAATGCGGTAAAAAAACTAATCTCTTCATCTGAATTAATTTCTTCTTTATTAAACCATTTATCAGCAAAAACTAAAACAACTCCACCTACTAGTAAAGCAATGGCAACTCCCCATAAATTTTCTAACGCAGCATCTATTTGGTCACCCAACAGTAAACCAGCAATAGCAGCGGGAATAAAGGCTACTAATAATTTTATATAAAAGTTAATGCTTTTAAAAAACCGTTTAAAATAAAGTACAATTACACTTAATATTGCCCCTAATTGAATTGCAACCGTAAATAATTTAACGAAAGGAGTTGGCTCAATTCCCAACATGGCTGTGCCTAACATCATGTGGCCAGTTGACGAAACAGGAAGAAACTCGGTAAGTCCTTCAATAATTGCGATAATTAATGCTTCAATATAACTCATGCTAATTCATTCCTCTAACATCATGAACAAAATAATCAGATTCGCCTTGCCAGAAAAAGTTCTTAATGACTTGCTTGTAACTCACTACTAATTTTTTTCCTTGCAACGAATCTAATTTATGGTACGTTTTTGAATCATACACTGAAAATTTGAAAACTGTGTTGGGCATTATGGTCCCATCGCCTTGATTGATACCACCAATATTTAATTCACCTTCGAAAGTTTTAAAAACAAACCCTTTTCTTGAAACTTTGGTTAAAATACCTGAGCGCGTTCCTTCGCTATAGGTCATGCCGCAAATAAAATAATAGATAAAGAAACCAACTAAAATAATAAGCGTGGTGAGAATAAGAATTTTTCTAAACGGGTGCTTTTTTGGAGATGTGGGTAATGTTGAGTTAACAGACTCCATACAGAACGTTTATTTTTTAGATTCGCTTGTAGTTGTTGCTGATTTATCTTTCCACATAATAGCAACTACAATTGCTGCAAAACCTAATAAGCAAACAATTGGTGCAATAGTAATACGTTGCGTATCAAAAATGGCTGGATTAAATACCTTGGGATCATCGCTGCCACCACCTATCATTAATAAATAACCAAGCCCAAGTAATAAAACACCTGTAACGAGTATCATGTAATTTTTCTTTGTGAATGTAGGTTTCATATTTTGATAATTGGCTTAATTTGACCGTAAATATAACTAAAAAACAAGCCATTTTAGTACATTTTCTAAAGCCTGAATTTCATAATTTTTTGTAATATTGTTGTCAATTATAAAACATGAGTAAAGTAGCGTTAATTACAGGTGTAACCGGACAAGACGGGGCTTATTTGGCCGAACTTTTATTGAATAAAGGGTATGCAGTTCATGGCATCAAACGCCGGAGCTCGCTTTTTAATACAGATCGGATTGATCATTTATATCAGGATCAACATGAGAAAAACGTGCACTTTAAATTGCATTATGGCGATTTAACCGATAGCACTAATTTAATCCGCATAATTCAGGAAGTTCAACCCGATGAAATATATAATCTTGCTGCACAAAGTCATGTCAAAGTAAGTTTTGAAACCCCCGAATACACTGCAAATTCAGATGCTTTAGGTACTTTAAGAATTTTAGAAGCTATCCGTATTTTAGGTCTGGAAAAGAAAACGCGGTTTTATCAAGCCTCTACAAGTGAGTTGTACGGCTTAGTACAGGAGATTCCCCAAAAGGAAACAACTCCGTTTTATCCACGTTCTCCTTATGGTGTTGCTAAGCTTTATGGTTTTTGGATCACAAAGAACTACCGCGAAAGTTATGGGATGTATGCTTGCAATGGTATTTTGTTCAATCATGAAAGTCCGCTCAGAGGTGAGACTTTTGTTACACGCAAAATTACACGTGCAGTTGCGAAGATAAGTTTAGGTATGCAGGATAAATTATTTATGGGTAATATTGATTCTGAACGCGATTGGGGCCATGCTCAAGATTATGTTGAAGGTATGTGGTTAATGTTGCAACAAGATGAGCCGGATGATTTTGTTTTGGCAACAGGAAGAAAAATTACTGTAAGGAAATTTATTGAAATGAGTTTTGAAGAAGTTGGAATTACAGTTGAATGGAAAGGTAAAGGAGATCAGGAAAAAGGATATAACAAAGCAAATGGAAAAATGTTAGTGGAGATAGATCCAAAATATTACCGTCCTTCTGAAGTTGATCTCTTAGTTGGTGATGCAACTAAAGCGAAAGAAAAACTAGGTTGGACAGCTAAGCGCACCGTTGAGCAATTGTGTAAAGAAATGGTAGCTTCTGATTTGGAAATTTTTAAGCGCGATAAATATTTATTGGAAGGTGGACATAAAGTTTTAAATCAAAACGAATAAATTTGAATGGATTTTAACTCAAAAATATATATTGCAGGACATAGAGGAATGGTAGGGTCTGCTATTCACAGAAACTTGCAAAGCAAAGGGTACAAAAATTTTATTTTAAAAACATCAGAAGAAATTGATCTGCGTGACCAAGTTCAGGTCTCTAAATTTTTTGAAACAGAAAAACCGGATTATGTTTTTTTGGCAGCAGCAAAAGTTGGTGGAATTAATGCTAACAATATTTATCGTGCTGAGTTTTTGTATGATAATTTAATGATCCAAAATAATGTAATTCATCAAGCGTATTTAAACAAAGTAAAAAAATTATTATTTCTCGGTTCATCGTGCATTTATCCTAAGTTAGCACCGCAACCTTTAAAAGAAGAGTATTTGTTGAGTGGATTTTTGGAGGATACAAACGAACCATACGCAATTGCGAAAATTACTGGCATTAAAATGTGTGAGAATTATAGAAGACAATATGGTTGCGATTTTATTTCAGTGATGCCAACAAATTTATACGGACCAAATGATAATTACAACTTAAATAACTCACATGTATTGCCAGCTTTGATCAGAAAATTTCATGAAGCAAAAGAAAATAGAGAACCGTTTGTAGAAATGTGGGGGACAGGCAAACCGTTGAGAGAATTTTTACATGCAAATGACATGGCAGATGCTTGCGTTCATTTGATGCAAAATTATAATGGAATACAACATGTAAATATCGGTACTGGTGTTGATCTTTCCATTAAAGATCTTGCAGTAATGATCAAAAATATTGTTGGATATACCGGAGAAATTAAACATGATCTCACTAAACCCGACGGCACACCAAGAAAATTAATGGATGTTAGTTTTTTACATTCACTTGGTTGGAAACACAAAATAGAGCTCGAAGAAGGGATTAAAGAAGTATACAAAGAATTCAAAGAGAAAAAAGGGATTAAGGTGTGGTAATTCCGTGATGCAAGAGACACGACAGAAAGAAACAAGAAGTTAAATAAGATATTACAATTGTCTCTATTCAAAAATCAAATATGTTAACCAATTGTTATTATAAAATAGTCCTTATGACATTTTATAATTTACAATGGTTAATGCCAATGCGATTTTTTTTAAACTCATTTTTTAGACTATTAGATTTTCGCCGGCGGTATAAAGCTAATACCATTTTGACGCTTATAGTCATGCTTCTTGCATCTTTTTATTCGAAAGCACAGTTTTACAATTTACCGGGCGACTATAATTTTTCTTTATTAACCGAACGAAAATTAGCGCAAAGAGATTCTTCTATTCATACAGGAATTAAACCATACATCCATTTCTTCTCAAATAAATATGTGCACGAAGCCGATAGTCATGTTATATTTAAATATATTACTGAGGACCCTGCCTTAGATGTGGCTTTTTACAAACATTTAATTTCAGTAGAGCCAAAAGACAACAAATTCAAATTGCGTTTAGATCCTATTCTGAATTTCCAAATTGGTAAAGACCTTGCTGATCCTAAAGGCACAAGGTTAAGTACAAATACAAGAGGTGTGATAGTAAGTGCATATATTGGAAAAGATTTTTATTGTGAATCTATGTTTGTTGAAAATCAATCTTTCTTCCCAAACTATTTAGGAAATTATGTTATGCAAAGTCAGGTTGTGCCAGGACAAGGCCGTTATAAAGTTTTCAAAGAAACAGGATATGATTATGCTTTTTCATCAGGTTTTGTTTCGTATCAACCCAATAAACATTTAAATATTCAGGCTGGGCATGGTAAACAAAAAATTGGAAATGGATATCGTTCTTTGTTGTTGAGTGATAATGCATTAAATTATCCATATTTGCGATTTACGCAACAATGGTTTAAAGGCAGATTGCAATACACAAATATTTATGCTGTATTAATGAATTTGGATTCCGCAGCAAAAAAAATCTCGCCTGATGCCGAACGTTTGTATCAAAAAAAACCAGCAGCATTTCAATATTTGAGTTTAAATGTTACAAAATCAATTAATGTTTCTTTGTTTCAAGGCATTGTTTGGCAGGCCGGAAACTCAGTAAACAAGCAGCAAGTGAACCTTATGTATGCTAATCCACTTATTTTTTCTCAAGCAGCTGTCTATGGTTTAAATAATCCTAACAACGTTGTAGTTGGTGCTGATATAAAAATAAAATTAGCGAATAATTTAAACGCTTATGCACAATTAATGGCAGACGATTTGAGTAACTCAATTTCACTTGGTAATGGTTACGGTTATCAGTTTGGATTAAATTATTTTAACGCATTAAATATTAAGAATTTGTTTTTACAAGCAGAGTACAATAATGTTTCTCAAGCTTCATATATTAGTCCACTCAGTGCCACAACCGATCAATCTTATTCTCATTATAATCAAAGTTTAGCATTTACTCCGGGAACGGGTTCTGAATTGGTATTGATCGCAGATTATAAGAAGAAACGTTTCTTTGGAAACTTTAGGTATCAAAATCAAACAGTGCAACAAAACAAAATGAATTATTACAATACAAATTTAGTGAACGCAACTGTTGGATATCTTATAAATCCTGCATACAATTTAAACATAAGCATGGGTTATGTTTACCGTTACCAGAAATTTTATAACTTTAATCCTTCTAATACAGCCTCTTATTTGTACATTGGCATAAAAACAAATTTATATAATGCGTATTACGATTTTTAAATGTTAGAATTAATACTTGTATACTTAACATCATTTGGTGTGGCTCTTTACGCTACACCCGCTTTAATTCGTGTGGCTATTTTAAAGCGTTTAACGGATGTACCGGTTGAAGATAGAAAAATTCACAAACGATCAATTCCAACTGTTGGCGGTATTATTATTTATGCAGCAACTATGTTCTCATTTGCTTTATGGTATAAGATTGAGGATGGGAAAATGTATGATGAAATTTATAGATCAATTGATGAATTTAAATTAATCATTGCAACAAGTTTGGTTTTATTTTTTGTTGGCGTAAAAGATGATATTATTGGAACAGCTGCTGTAAAAAAATTATTTGCACATATTTTGGTTGCCTTAATTTTGGTTTTAATTGGCAATATTCGCATCACAAGTTTGTATGGTATTTTTGGAGTGTGGGCAATACCATATTGGGCAAGTGTATTTATATCTCTCTTTACTTACGTTGTTGTTGTAAACGCATTTAATTTAGTGGATGGCGTAGATGGCTTGGCGGCCGGTGTTGGATTGATTGCTTGTTTGGCATTTGGCACATGGTTTGTTTTTGCAGGCAATTATTCTTTGGCGGCATTATCATTTTCATTAGCCGGTGCCTTAATGGGTTTTTTGGTTTTCAATTTTGCACCCGCAAAAATTTTTATGGGCGATTCCGGTTCATTAATAATTGGTTTATTTGTTTGTATTCTTGCCATCAAATTAATTGAACTTCCGGTTGAAAAATTAGATAAATTTTGGGTGCATATTTCTAAACCTATGTTTGTAATTGCTGCGGTTATTTATCCTTTGTTAGATACCTTAAGAGTTTTTGTTATTCGTACTCTTAAAGGGCAATCGCCTTTGGTTGCTGATAAAAATCATATTCATCATCATTTATTACATCGTGGTTTAAGTCATGCAAAAACCGTTATTATTATTTATCTTTTTACTTTAGTAACAATTGCCGTTAGTTTACTAGGTTATTTTATTCCCGATGCAAATTTAGCATTAGCCATTTTAGTTGGTGTAGCATTAGTATTTTTATTCTTTGTTTTGATTTTAAATCGTAAACATGAAAAAGTTTCTTAACAAAAAATGCATAAGTCTGTTTTTTGTTACCTGTCTTTTTTTTGCGAAAGCACAAAATGATCCAATCGCAAAAAATTTATTTATTAATTCTGATCTTCAGTTGAGTATCGATTATTGGCATATACAAATGCCTAATCAAACTTTCCATTCTGCCTTTCGACCATACTTAAGC
>JABDBZ010000028.1:0-1275 GCA_013288385.1 Bacteroidota bacterium | reverse complement strand
ACTTAAGCGGAACTATTGCAAAATCAGCTGATTCAGCAGTTCCATTTGAACATTATCAAATAAGAAATTTCTTTTTGAGTAAAACATTAAATGATAAACCACAAAAAATAAATCAATATAATTTTCAAATTCATCCAATAATAAATACCGTTGCCGCATTTGATGGTCTTCAAAACAGAATGTCAGGTGATGTAATTGGTGGTGTAAATTTAAAACTCAATATCAATAACGATTTTACTTTTTCAGGAACTGTGTTCGGTGGAAATGTAACACTGCCATTTTATATGGATTCAATGATTAAAACATATCATGTACTTCCTGGTCTCGGACAAGTATATGGCAATAATAAAACAGGGTATAAAGTATTTGATTTTATGGGCTCTGTTTCTTATTCACCACAAAATAATAAAATATTTAATTTTCAATTAGGCAGAGATAAACATTTTATTGGTGATGGTTATCGTTCTATGTTGTTGAGTGATTATGCCAACCCTTATCCTTACTTTAGAATCAATACAAATATTTGGCATTTGCAATACAGCGTTTGGTATGCCTATATGCAAGATATTACAAACGCAAATGGAATTAAATCAAATTTCCAACCTAAGTATGGGGCATTTCATTATTTAAGTTGGAATGTTGTGAAGGAATTTAACATTGGGATTTTTGAAAATGTAATTTGGAAGGGAAAAGACACAAGTCAAGTAAGGTCATTCGACGTAAATTATTTGAATCCATTTATTTTTTACCGACCTCAGGAATATTCACTCGGTTCACCGGATAACGCGTTTATTGGTTTTAATGTGAACGGACGAATTGCACACACATTAAAATTATATGGTCAATTAGGTTTAGATGAATTTTTTCTAAAAGAAATTAGAGCACACAAAGGTTGGTGGGGTAACAAACAATCGTGGCAATTAGGTTTTAATTATATTAATGCTTTAAAAATACAAGGATTAAATATTCAGTGTGAATACAATGAAGCAAGGCCTTATACTTATACACACGGGATAGTAGCACAAAATTACGCAAACTATGGGTTGCCACTGGCACATCCTTTGGGAGCAAATTTCAGGGAATTTTTAGCTATTGTTAATTATCGGAAAAATAGATTTCAGTTTAGTATAAAAGCAATTTGTGCTTTTGTTGGTAAAGATACTGTTGGGACAAAAAGTAATATGGGCCAGAATATTTTTTTAAGCTATACAACTCGTCCTTATGATTATGGACATTATACAACTCAGGGCGACAGAAACCAAATTTTACAAAGTG
>JABDBZ010000027.1:4443-26239 GCA_013288385.1 Bacteroidota bacterium | reverse complement strand
ACTGATAATTTTTCTGATTGATAAATGGCGCAAATTTTTCAAGAAATTGTTTTTCATTTCCTGATAATCTCACCAACGTTTTCTCGCCAAAATTAAACATCAACGCATCTCTAAAAACTGCTAAAGAATAATTAATAAATTGCTTTTGTTTTTCCCGATCGTTCTGAGCATTCTCTTCAATCCAACTAAAAGCTTTATCACAATCAAATTTTAACGCCAAACGCATGAAGTTTTGAAAATGTGCCAAAAAAGAAATTCCCTCTTCACCCTTATGCAAAGCACTTAGGGCTTCCCTGAAATTACCATCACTTAAAAATGCCGCTTGATCTGCTGCTGCTTTTTGAACTTGAAAATGTTTTACTAGTTCTTCACTTATCTCTTGCTCGTCTACTTTATAAAAAGGTATTTGTTGAACCCGCGACAAAATTGTTGCCATTAATTGATCGGGTTCTGAAGAAATTAAAATAAAGATCGTATCATCAGAAGGTTCTTCTAAAATTTTTAATAATTTATTTGCCGCCTCGCTATTCATGCGTTCAGCTTGCCAAAGAATAATAATCTTATAAGATCCTTCAAAACTTGTGTAGCTTAGTTTTTTTAAGATTTCGGCAGATTCTTCAACCGGAATAATAGGTTGTTTATTTTCGGCATTAAGTTCTTCTACCCAATCATTTAAAGTGAAATAGTTATTTTGCAAAAAAGCATCTCTGAATTCCGAAATAAGATCAGAGCTCGTTTTTACATGTTTACTTTTAATAATAGGAAAAATAAAATGTAAATCAGGATGAATTAATTTAGAAACTTTACTGCAAGAAGGACAATTTCCGCATGGGCCAGACTCTGTTCTGTTTTTACAAAATAAATGTTGAGCAAATGTTATAGCAGTTAATAAATGACCGCACCCATCTTTGCCTGAAAACAATAAAGCATGTGGAACGCGATGTGCGTTCACCATTCTTATCAATCTCTCTTTCGCCTCACTTTGGCCAACAATATCTGTATAAAACATTTCAAGGCTCTTATTAATACTTTGGAATCATTCCACGAATACCCATGTCAACAGGTTTTTCTCCTATCTCAGGTTGAAAATATCCATCATGCGTTAATTCATTCCACTCAAAACTTTTATTGGTTGAAAGTGAAACGGTAATGATAATATCTTGTGTTTCATTTCCGGTAATTACCAAAGGTGTTAAAAAAGTTGGGTTTGCATTCGTAACAAACGCACCGGTAACCAAGCAACTTCCTGCCGGAATTGGTGAATTTGGATTTGGATTAACTACAGTTGTTTGTGGCGCTTGCCCATCAGCAAAATAATCTACAGTAAATACTTTTGTGTAGAAGCCCCAATAGCCTTGTAAATGATTCCCCGTTCCTCCCGTTGTAGGTGTCATTACGGCACTCTTCATTTTGTATTTGGTCACATATGTATTATACCCAACAAATGAAGCAATTGTTCCATCAGTAATTCCTGCTGAAGTTGTTTTTACTTTTATATCATAATTTTGGTAGGCCAAAGAAACTCTCAACCACTTATATGTACCTGCCAACGCCGCAGTTATTGGGGTTGAGAAAAAAACATCTCCATCTTTTACAACGGTACTTTGACAAAATGTAATTGCTGTTGTACCACCGCATGTTGTTTCAGCTGCTTTAAATAAAACTTTTCCTTGCCCAACCTGAGTTAAATCGGTAGAAGATAATTCAATATAATGCGCACTCATCCCATTAAATACCGGTGAATAAGCGGCATTGCTTGCAGTATTAACTGTTGATGGAGATCCAAATTGATCTAGTCTCACTTGGGTGCTATCGAATTTAAACTTAAAAATTAATTTTGCCCCCGTTCCTGTACTAGCCCAAACTGTGTCTGGAAAACTACATGTCGGACATACTGCTGCTGCACCGGTTGTTGTTGAAGGCTGAGGAGTTGGTTGTGTGGTTTCCTTTTTTTTGCAGGCAAATGCAAAAAATATAACAAGACAAATAGTACTTACCTTTTTTATCATTACTTTATTTTTTTGTGGATTCAAATATAATTATTCCTTCATTTAAAGAATAATTTCATTTGATTAATTAATCCAATAAATTTACTAAAAAATAATGCGATTAGTTGTACAAAGAGTATTAAAAACCACGTTAAAAATTAATGGGTTAACCTATTCAGAAATTGGGAAGGGTTTACTGATATTGATTGGCGTTGAAGAAAATGATGTTCAAGAAGATGTAGATTGGCTTGTATCAAAGGCATGTTCTTTACGCATTTTTACCGACCCTGAAGGTAAACTCAATTTAGATGTGAATCAAATTAATGGTGAGATAATGGTTGTAAGTCAGTTTACATTATTTGCCTCTACTAAAAAAGGGAACCGTCCTTCTTTTATAAGGTCTGCTAAACCAGAAATTGCAATTCCACTTTATGAAAGTTTTATTTTGAAATTGAGTTCACTTATTAATAAACCCATTAAAACCGGACAGTTTGGAGCCAATATGCAAATTGAATTGGTAAATGATGGTCCGGTTACATTAATTATCGACAGTAAAAACAAAGAGTAATACCAATTGTTATATACTAAATTTACTTATCTTTAAACTCAAATTCTAAAGCAGTGAAAACGAGAATACTATTAGAAGATAAACAGTTTGAAATTACAATTCTTCGTTTGTGCCATCAATTAATTGAAGTACATGGCGATTTTAAAGGGTCTGCTATTATTGGCTTACAACCAAGAGGCGTTTTACTAGCCAAACGTATCCAAAAAGTATTACAGCAGATTTTAAAAGTAAAAAAAATTAATTGCGGAGAATTAGATACAACCTTTTTTAGAGATGATTTCAGAAAAAAAGAATTGATTCCAAATAGTACAAATATTGATTTTATTATTGAAGAGAAAAATGTAATCTTAGTAGATGATGTATTATTTACAGGAAGAACTATCAGAGCAGGATTAGATGCTATGCTCGCCTTCGGGAGACCAAATGATGTAGAATTATTAGTTTTAGTCGACAGAAGATTTTCAAGACATGTACCTATCCAGGCAAAATATGTTGGCATTACAATTGATTCTATTGAACAACAAAATGTAAAAGTTGATTGGAAAGAAACTGATGGAAAAGATAAAGTAACTCTAATTGATAAGTAATGAGGCCGAATAAAAACGATTGTATTCCATACTTCGAAAAGTACATTAATCTTGTAGCAGAAAATAATTTAATGGATGCATTAAAGAATAATAAAAAAGAGATCTCAGAATTCATTTCTAAAATGCCTGCTTCCAAAGAAAATTATAAATATGCTGAAGGAAAATGGACGATTAAACAAGTTTTAAATCATCTTATAGATACGGAGCGCATTTTTAGTTATCGCGCTTTGCGTTTTGCTCGTGGCGACAATCAACTATTACGAAGCTATGATGAAAATGTTTACGCAGATAACGCGAATCTTCAAAATACTAATTTAAATATTCTCGCTGCAGAATTTAATGCGGTGCGCGACTCATCTATTTTGTTTTTTCAACAACTTTCAGAAAAAGAATTACTTTTAAAAGGCAAATTAGAATCTGGCGAAACAAATGTTCTTGCACTTGGGTACACAATTTGCGGACATAACATTCATCATGTTGAAGTTATTAAAGAACGCTACTTGTAAATAATGAAATGAAAAAGTTATTTGCAAACAGTGCAATTACTTGCATTATTATTGTAAGTTCTTTTTCAATTTGGTTGGCGGGAAATCTAGGCGCATTTGGTTTAAATAAAATTGTTTTTGATGTCATTAGTTACCACAGTTATGTTCCTGCCGTATTTATTAAAAAAGATCTTTCCCTAAAGTTTTTTAAAGATAGTGCCGACGTATACGTAAACAAAAACATGTATTGGCCAAATTTTACGTCCGATAAAAAGCCGATAATCAAAACTACTTACGGCTTAAGTTTAATGTATTTGCCATTTACCATTTGGCCCATTTTATTTGATACTAAAAAACAATTAAATGGTTATGAGTTACCCTTCAGCATTGGTATAAGTGTTTCAACCCTTTTTTACTTCATACTATCACTTTTTGTTTTATATAAATTATTAAGCGCACTTAGATTTTCAAATTTATCAATTGGCTTTACAATTTTAACCTTAGGTTTAGGAACAAATTTACTTTCTTATGTATCCATATCCATTGGGATGCCTCATGCTTATAATTTCTTTTTAGTAACATGTCTTTTATACCTGAGTTGGCTTTGGCATCAACAACCAAAAATTTACAAAAGTTTTTTACTTGGAATCGTGATTGGTTTATTGATTCTAATTAGGCCAACAAATATTTTATTCGCGCTTTGTTTTTTTCTTTTCAAAAAAAAAGAAGAAAAGTTTCACCTAAGCAACTTATTTAAAGCTTGGAAACATTTGTTTTTAATAGTTCTCACATCATTCTTAATATTGTTACCACAATTGTTTTATTGGAAATATATAACAGGTGAATATCTTTTTAATTCATATGTCAACGAACATTTTTATTTTAACAATCCACACATCATTCAATATCTAGCCGGGTTTAGAAAAGGTTGGTTTATTTATTCACCACTTATTTTGTTGGGTTTATGGGGATTATATTATTCTAAAAAAACGAATCCATTTTTAATTGCCACTCTTATTATTATTCCGGTTTTGGTTTTTTTAAATAGTAGTTGGTGGTGCTGGTGGTTTGGTGGTGGGCATGGCGCACGGGCAATGATTGAAACGTATCCACTTATCGCTATCGGATTTGCATCTTTTTTTGATCATTTTTTTATTCTGAAAAAGAAAATTGTAATTGCATTTTCCATTTTCATGATCTTATTTAATATTAAATCGGTTGATCTTTATAGAGCTAATATCATTCATTATGATAGTATGACCTATAAGGCTTTCATGTATACTTCTCTTAAAATTCTTTTTTCACCAGAAGATAAAATTTATTTAAAAACAATTTACCAAAAACCCAATTATGAAAAAGCAATTGTTGGTCTCGACACTTGATTTTATTGAAAGCGCAAAGCTTTTAATAATATATTAGGGTAGTTTAAAAATTTAATTTATCTTTAGCTTTTGAATAGCATTCAAAAAAAATGAGCCACCTCAGTGTTAACCATCTTCTCGGCATAAAAGATCTTACCAAAAACGACATTGAATTAATTTTAAACACCGCTCAAAATTTCAAAGAGGTTATTAATCGTCCCATTAAAAAAGTTCCTTCACTCAGAGATATCACTGTAGCAAATTTATTTTTCGAAAATTCAACGCGCACACGTTTATCTTTTGAATTAGCACAAAAACGTTTAAGCGCCGATATCATCAATTTTTCAGCCTCCAACTCATCCGTAAAAAAAGGTGAAACACTTGTTGATACTGTCAACAATATCCTAGCCATGAAAGTGGATATGATCGTGATGCGACATAGTAGTCCGGGTGCAGCCATTTTTCTCTCTAAAAAAATAAACGCAAAAATAGTAAATGCCGGAGATGGTGCGCACGAACATCCTACACAAGCTTTATTGGATGCATTCTCAATGCAAGAAAAATTAGGCGATCTTAAAAATAAAAAAATTGTAATTGTTGGCGACATTCTTCACTCACGAGTAGCGCTCTCAAATATTTTTTGCTTACAAAAATTGGGCGCAAAAGTAAAAGTGTGCGGACCACAAACCTTGATCCCAAAATACATTACAAGTTTAGGAATTGAAGTAGAAACTGATTTACACAAAGCGCTTGAATGGTGTGATGTAGCTAATATGTTACGTATTCAGCTCGAAAGACAAGACATTAAATATTTCCCGTCATTACGAGAATATACCATGTTATATGGCTTGAATAAAGAAATGCTTGATAAACTTTCAAAAAAAATTGTGATCATGCATCCGGGACCAATTAATCGCGGAGTTGAAATAACAAGTGATGTAGCTGACAGCAAACAATCCATTATTTTAGAACAAGTTGAAAATGGTGTCGCGGTTAGAATGGCAGTGATGTATTTGCTTGCCGGACGAAAAGGTGATTAGTTCTCGATACAATTTTTACAAGAGACAGTCAAAAATCACTCAAACTGACATTTCCTTTAATATATTTTGTACAAAACAGGTTTACTCGGACTCGCATCATTTTCAAAAGGCGCAATTTGAAAATTCAACAAATACGTTCCATCTATAAATTCATTTGGCACATAAATTAATTCAGTAATTGTTTTATGTATTTGAGTATTCTCAGGATAATTCCAAAAAGCATGATGAGCTTCTAATTTGCCGCCGTCTATTTCTTTGTCAATACTTGGCATATCAATTAAAATATGTTCAATTCCAAATTCATTTAAATACTCAATTGCTTCTCTTAAAACAAATGGTGGATTAGTATTACTGTATTGCATATGCAACTTATTTAATCCATTGCTCAAAGTGCGTATAACTACAGCTTCAATGTTTTCTGTTTCTTTTAATGAATTCATTATTTGTTTTCGGGTAATTACAAAATCCCCATTTGTTTGTTTTTCAGGCAAAACAGTAATCAATTCTGCAATAAACATAAAGCGTTGCAAAGTTTGATTGATAGAATAATTTTCTTTACTAATATGCCCTACACACTCCGTATGTGTCCCATTGCCATGTGGATTAAATGTAATATTCCTAAAATTAACGCTGCCGCCTTTATTTACATCCCCAATCCAATCGCCTGCCACAACTGCCTCCAACTTCATGGGGTCAACATACCAGGCACTTACACAATTTTTTTTGTTTGTTAATGGGATAGAAATATCTATGGGTTTAAAAAAATCAACCTGATACTCTTTGCCTTTGTGAAATATGTTTGCGATCATTTAGAGCCTGTTTAAAGCATAAATATAATTAAATTCTTACTTTTACTGGCTCTTTTACTTTGGTCACGTAGTTCAACGGATAGAATAGATGTTTCCTAAACATTTGATCCCAGTTCGATTCTGGGCGAGACCACTAGATAAATTTTATGTTTTATACTTAATATTATAAAAAGTGAAAGAGATAATTCACTTTATAATGGACGCTGCCAAAATCTTAATGTAAGGTTGAGTCAACACAACTCGGGTTTAACTCAATCTATAAAAAATAAAATTCCATGTTTCATAAACTAAACATTGAAGCATTTTGTTGTTGTAATAATATTGAAGAAACTTCTTCTCCACAATTAGGTAAATAAGAAAAGTAGTAAAACTTGATTATAATTGATTACAAATGATTTTGCAGTATATTTACATCGGCTTTGGAAGAAAATTATAAAGGAGTTTCAAAACTATCGGTAAATTAAAATAAAATCTTAAAATTATCCTGTATAAAGTGCAAAAAAAGAATTGAGTTCTGCAAAATTTAAAAAGAAAAAATGAGTTTATATAGAAAAATATTCGAGAATAATAAGAAATGGGTGGCTGAAAAGAAAAACACAGACAGTAATTTTTTTGAGCATCTGGCAAAAGGGCAGGCCCCCGAAATTCTATATATTGGCTGTAGCGATAGCAGAGTAACTGTTGAAGAAATGACCGGTATAAAACCCGGGCAAATGTTTGTTCACAGGAATATAGCCAACCTAGTGCCCAACAATGACAATAGCTCTGCGGCCGTAGTAGAATATGCAGTAGCCTACCTAAATGTAAAACATATTGTAGTTTGCGGTCACTATAATTGTGGTGGGATTAAGGCGGCTATGAAAACTGAAGATATGGGCATTCTAAATCCATGGCTGCGAAACGTAAGGGATGTTTATCGTCTTCACAAAGAAACTCTTGACGCCATTACAGATCAAGAGGCTCGTTATAAAAAACTGGTTGAGCTAAATGTAGAGGAACAGTGTATTAATGTTATTAAAATGGCAGTATTGCAGAAACATTATCTCGAAAAGGGATTTCCAACGGTTCACGGCTGGGTGTTTGATATGCATTCTGGAAATTTAATCGATTTAAAGATTGATTTTGCCAGGAAATTAGATGGAATTCGCGAAATTTATGATTTAGGTTTAAGTGGAAAAGCAAAAAAATAATTGAAAGCCGATTCTTTAATTTTACAATAGGAGTAAGGTTAAATTATTGTTTTAAATTGATGTTTTATCTTCAAATGCACCAAGCCTAAAAACCAAAGCTAAAAGATGTTAAACCATAGATATAAAAGCTTTACTTAGATTACTTTTGTTGGGCATTTAAAATTATCATGTTTAAAAATTTCAAGATAAATATCGCTTTCGTATTGTGTACAGTATTTATTTTCAGAATTTTGTTTATAAACATTGGCATTATTTCATCTTTAAGCACCAAGCAACACAATGGTTTTATAAAAGCTCATTTTTCAAATAAAATGAAAAAGAGGAGATATTTTGAACCATTAAGCGACTCTAAAAGTTGCGACTATTCATTAGTAGAAATTTGCGAAGAAGGATCTGACAACGATGATCAATTTAAATCAAACCCTTTGTTTTTTATACAAGTTCTTTATTCTTCAGTTGCAGGTGAAACAGAAAATAAACTTAAAAAGATCTCACCTTTCTGTAATTACCTTTCTCATACTTCGTCCGAACGATGTCTCATATTCCAAGTATTTAGGATATGATTCAGAAACCGAATTAGGCAAATTGAAATTGCCTAACCCCAAAAGGTTATTTTTTATGCCCAGGGTTCATTTAGCAGAAAGCTAAAAATTATGGGCATTGTGTTTTACTACGCACCTTTAAAAAATTATAAAAACATATTGTTAAAAGAACAAAATTATGATGAGGAGAATTCTCATATTCACAAGCCTGTCTGCCGTATTATTAAATACAAGTTGCGGACCAAAAAAAGAGGAAAAGGAAGAAGAAACTAAGTTTTTAGTTACGAGCCCTTTGAGAAAAGACACTACAATTATGAGGGATTATGTGTGTCAGATACATGCTATACAACATATAGAAGTAAGGGCACTCGAAAGAGGTTATTTACAGGAAATTTTTGTAGACGAGGGGCAGCTTGTAAAAAAAGGTCAGCCCATGTTTAAGATAATGCCTTTGATATATCAGGCTGAACAACAAAAAGCACAAGCAGAAGCAAAATTTGCTGAGATTGAATACCTCAACACAAAAAGATTGGCAGATAGCAATGTTGTTTCGCCAAATGAATTGGCTTTGGCTAAAGCAAAATTTGATAAAGCAAACGCTGAATTGTCGCTAGCCCAAACGCATTTGCAATTTACGGATATTAGAGCTGCATTTGATGGTATTATGGATCATTTTCACGCAAGGCTAGGAAGCCTTGTAGATGAAGGAGACTTGCTTACAACGCTATCTGACAATAGTGAAATGTGGGTTTATTTTAATGTTCCTGAAGCAGAATATTTGAATTATAAATCCAATACAACAGAAGAAAATTTACTTAAGGTAAGTCTCTTAATGGCAAATAACCAAATATTCAAACATTTTGGAGTAGTTAAAACCATTGAAGCTGATTTTAATAACGAAACAGGTAATATCGCTTTCAGGGCCACCTTTCCTAATCCGGAAGGATTATTAAGGCATGGTGAAACAGGCAATATACAAATGACATTACCACTTAGAAACGCTATTATTATTCCTCAGAAAGCTACTTTCGAAATTCTTGAAAAGAAATATGTGTATACTGTGGATAAAAATAATGTGGTTCATTCAAGAGAAATCAATATCGCTTCTGAAATGCCCGACATTTATGTACTTAAAGATGGTTTAAATGAAAATGAAAGGATAATGCTTGAAGGGATCAGAAAAGTTAAGGATGGCGATAAGATCACTTACGAATATGAGGATCCTAAAAAGGTAATCTCTAATTTAA
Organism: Bacteroidota bacterium; assembly: GCA_013288385.1. Lineage (GTDB taxonomy): Bacteria > Bacteroidota > Bacteroidia > B-17B0 > Aurantibacillaceae > Aurantibacillus. Next base: position 16,422 of record JABDBZ010000027.1, on the reverse strand, counting down.
AGGTATATGTTGAGTAAAGTAAAATTTAAAAAAGAAGGAAATGTTCAGTAAATTCATTCAAAGGCCAGTTCTCGCCATCGTTATTTCGCTTGTTATTTTATTTATGGGCGGACTGGCGATTAAAACATTGCCTACATCACAATTCCCGGAGGTTGCACCTCCAGTGGTAATGGTGAGTGCATCTTATCCGGGAGCCAGCGCTAAATCATTAGCCGAGTCGGTTATTATTCCGTTAGAACAATCTATAAACGGTGCTTGGGGTATGAGATACATGACCTCCGATGCCACCAGCGCTGGAGAAGCTAATATCCAGGTTATATTTAATCCCGGTACAGATATTAATCAAGCACTCGTACAAGTTTCAAACCGTGTTCAACAAGTAACAAACAGGCTCCCAATATTGGTACAAAGAGAAGGTGTAATTATTACTCCTGTAATTCCGAGCATGCTTATGTATGTTAACCTTTATAGTAAGGATAAGAATGCCAATATGAAATTCTTATTCAATTATGCTGGTGTTAACATGGTGCCTGAACTACAACGAATCAATGGTATTGGTCAGGTTAGGATATTAGGTAGCCGACAATATGCGATGCGTGTTTGGCTAAATCCCGACAGGATGCGAGCCTATAAAATTTCGCCCGACGAGGTGATGACTGCGTTGAGCGATCAAAGTATTATTGGTAAACCCGGCAGGATTGGCAGAGGTGATAGTAAACAAGCAGAAGCGCTTGAATATGTATTAGCCTATACAGATAGGTTTAACGATCCCAAACAATACGAGAATGTGATTATCAAAGCTAATCCCGATGGAGAAATTCTTCGGCTTAAAGATGTCGCAAAGGTTGTATTAGGAAGTGAGTATTATGATATTTACTCTAGCATGAACGGAAACCCTTCGGCAGCTTTGGTACTAAAGCAAACTTATGGCAGTAATGCCAGTGCCGTGATTGAAAAGGTGAAGGAAAAACTGGAGGAGCTGAAGCAAACGTTTCCGCCGGGAATGGATTATGAAGTAAGTTATGACGTTTCCAATTTCCTTGATGCCAGTATCGAAAATGTAATTGAAACATTGAGGGATGCCTTTATCTTGGTGGCATTGGTAGTATTTATTTTCCTTGGCGACTGGCGCTCTACGCTTATTCCAACGCTTGCTGTTCCTATATCGCTAATCGGGGCATTTTTCTTCATGCAAATTTTCGGACTCACAATTAATATGATCACCTTGTTTGCTCTCGTACTTGCTATTGGTATTGTGGTAGATGATGCGATTGTCGTCGTTGAAGCCGTACACGCTAAAATGGAGGAGGAACATTTGTCGCCATACAACGCCGTACGAAAAGTTATTGGTGAGATTAGTGGTGCAGTTATCGCAATTACTTTATTAATGGTATCTGTGTTTGTTCCTGTGTCGTTTATGTCAGGCCCTGTAGGTACATTCTACAGACAGTTTTCTATCACCATGGCATCCTCCATCGTTCTATCCGGTATTGTAGCACTTACTGTTACGCCAGTACTTTGCGCCATGATCTTAAAAAACAATCATGGAAAAGAAAGAAAGAAACATTTACTCAACCGCTTTATTGATAGTTTTAACCGAGGATTTGAAAAAATTACTGGAAAATATGTTGCGCTTTTAAGATTGATTGCGCACCGAAAATTAGTCACTGTAGGTTTATTTGCAATATTTGCTCTCGGCATATTTTTTATAGCAAGCAACCTCCCTACTGGTTTTATACCAAGTGAAGATCAGGGAATGCTTTATGCCATTATTCAAACACCTCCAGGCTCAACACTCGAAAGGACAAATGATCTATCTAACAAACTAGTAACAATTATTCAGAAAGTAGATGGCGTGCAATCTGTTTCTTCAATAGCAGGTTATGAGGTGCTCACTGAGGGAAGAGGATCTAATGCAGGCACTTGTTTGATTAACTTAAAACCTTGGTCGAAACGCAAACACACAGTAACTGAAATAATTGCTGAACTGGAAGAAAAAGCGAAAGCAATTCCCGGAGCCACAATAGAATTTTTTGATCCGCCGGCTGTACCAGGATTTGGAGCAGCAGGTGGTTTTGCATTACAGTTGTTAGATAAAACCAATAGTGGTGATTACAATCAATTGGATAGAATTACAAAAGACTTTATGCGCGACCTTGGTAAACGTAAAGAGTTAACCGGTTTATTTACTTTTTTTAGCGCTAATTATCCTCAATACGAAATTGATATTGATAACGAACTGGCCATGCAAAAGGGTGTTACCATTGGCAATGCCATGAACACACTTTCTATTTTTGTAGGAAGTACTTATGAACTTGGTTTTATTAAATACCAACGTTTCTTTAAAGTGTTTGTGCAAGCTGCACCTGAATACAGAAAGCTTCCTACAGACATTATGAACCTATATGTAAAAAACAACCGTGATGAAATGGTTCCTTTCTCGGCCTTCATGAAAATCAAAAAGAAACAAGGAGCTAACGAAATTAACCGTTACAATATGTATAACACAGCGGGTATCAGAGGCTCTCCTGCAAAAGGCTTTAGTAGTGGTGAAGCCATTAAAGCAGTGCAAGAAGTGGCTGCAAAAACATTGCCTCATGGTTTTGATATTGATTGGGCGGCACTTTCATACGATGAAACAAGACGCGGAAACGAAGCTGTTTATATTTTTATCATCGTTTTGATATTTGTTTATTTCGTTTTGGCAGCTCAGTACGAAAGTTTTATTATTCCACTGGCAGTTATTTTTTCTTTACCTGCCGGAATTTTTGGATCATTTCTTTTGATTAAAACACTCGGTTTGGCAAACGATATTTATGCACAAGTTGGGTTAGTCATGTTAGTTGGTTTACTTGGTAAAAATGCTGTCTTGATCGTAGAATTTGCTGTTCAAAAACAACATCAAGGAGCTACAGTTCTAGAGGCCGCAATTGAAGGTGCCAAAGTACGTTTTAGACCAATCCTTATGACGTCATTCGCTTTTATTGCCGGATTAATTCCACTCGTTATTGCTCACGGCGCAGGTGCCTTAGGTAACCGCACTATTGGTTCTTCGGCACTCGGTGGTATGCTTTTCGGGACCATTTTCGGAGTTATTATTGTTCCTGGATTATATTACATTTTTGGCTCACTAGCTGAAGGCCGCAAACTAATTAAAAATGAAGATGACAGTTCTTTAACCGAAGACTTAGTTCATCAAATGGATAATTTTCCACAACCTGAAGATAATGAAGACAATGAGCAATAAAAAAATATTGAATTGTTTAGGGATAACGATTGTTGCCCTAATCTATACTGCTTGCAATGTGCCATTTTTAGGCCGGAAAACAGAAAATAAAACAGTTCCTGCAAGTTATAATAATTCGAAGGATTCTTTAAATACTGCAAAAGTAAAATGGAAAGATTTTTTTATTGATGCAAACCTTAAGTCGCTCATTGATACAGCGCTGAAAAATAATCAGGAATTGAACATTATTTTACAAGAAATTTACATTTCCAAAAACGAAGTAATGGCTCGTAAAGGGGCATATTTACCTTATGTTGGCGTTATAGCCGGAGCTGGTGTTGAAAAGGTTGGTGCTAATACCAGTCAAGGTGCAAGCGATGCAATTACCTATATCGCTCCCGGAAAACCAACCCCTGAAGTATTGCCAAATTATCTCATTGGACTTAATGCTTCATGGGAAGTGGATATATGGAAAAAACTACGCAACTCAAGAAAATCTGCAATGTTCAGGTATCTGTCAAGTACCGAAGGCAAAAACTTCATGGTAACTAAATTGGTTGCAGAAATCGCCAATTCATATTATGAATTAATGGCGTTGGATAACCAATTGGAAATATTAGAAAAGAACATTGCCATTTATAAGAACTCACTTGAAATAGTTAAGCTTGAAAAACAATCTGCTAGAGTTACTGAGTTAGCAGTGCGCAGGTTTGAAGCAGAAGTACTCAAAAACCAAAGTCGCCAATACTATATTATGCAGCAAATAACTGTAACCGAAAACAGGATTAATTTTTTGGTAGGAAGATTTCCTCAAGCAGTTACAAGAAATTCTCAAGGCTTTAATAATTTAATACCTGATACCATTTATTCTGGCATTCCATCACAATTATTACAAAACCGGCCCGACATTAAACAAGCCGAGCTACAATTGATGGGAGCGAAATTGGATGTGAAAGCTGCCAAAGCAGAATTTTATCCTTCTTTAATAATTACAGCTGGCGCAGGATACAATGCCTTTAATCCAGCTTATTTAATAAAAACACCACAGTCGCTTATTTATTCGCTCGCAGGTGAATTAATTGCACCACTAATTAATAGAAATGCAATAAAAGCAAATTATTATTCTGCTAATTCAAAACAAATACAAGCGGTATATAATTATGAACGTACTATTTTAAATGCGCATATTGAAGTTGCCAATCAACTATCAAACATCAGTAATCTCAAAAAAAGTTATGAATTAAAAGCAAAACAAGTTCTAACACTTACACAGTCTATTGATATTTCTACTACCCTCTTCAAATCAGCAAGAGCAGATTATATGGAAGTATTATTAACTCAACGTGATGCACTGGAATCAAGATTCGAATTGGTTGAAACCAAGATGCAACAAATGAAAGCCAGAGTTAATATTTATCAGGCGTTAGGCGGCGGTTGGAATTAAGACGAGAAAGAAAATAAAATAATTTACAAACAATTAAAAATATAACTATGGCCAGATGGTTGGGTATAGTTAAACACAAGAGGAATAGTAATCAATTTTGGTGCAAAATTATATTTAACCTTTTAGGTGTAAGAATGTTACGAACTTTAGGAAAATAGATAATTGTAGAGGTAGAAATTGGAAATGGAGTTTATAGAAAGATTCCGTATTTTATTTTACTTATTTTTCGTTTAAGGAATGATTATTTTTTTAAACTCTTATTCCAATTACCAAAATATCATCTACCTGTTCCAAATTTCCTTTCCAGTCAGCAAAAGTTTTACTTAAAATATTTTCCTGCTCGCTCATTTCTTTTTGATAAATTGAATGCAGTAATTCTTTTAGGTTTTTGATTCTGAATTTTTTCCCTTTTGGTCCACCAAACTGATCCGCAAATCCATCAGAAAAAATATAAAAACAATCACCTATCGAAATATCAACAATATGATTGGTGTGCCTCTTAATAATATCATCACTTCCTCCAATTGAAAAATGATCTGGGTCAATAACACTTAATGTGTTTTGCTGATTACTTATTACTATTAAAGGTCTGTTTGCTCCGGCGTATTCTACTTTTTTGGTTTTAGAATCAAACGAACAAATAGCAATATCCATTCCGTCTCTCGCACTTGATTCTTTGTTTTCTTGTTTTAAAGCATGCCTGATGTTAATTTGAAGCTGATCTAAAATTTCTGAAGGTTTTATAATATTATTTTGCATTACAATATTATTAAGTTGACCTATACCTACCATACTCATAAAAGCCCCAGGAACACCATGTCCGGTACAGTCAACAGCAGCTATAATTCTTTTGCCATTTTTTTCTGCGAACCAATAAAAATCTCCGCTCACAATATCACGCGGTTGATATAAAACAAATGCATCAGGAAAGAGTTTATATTTTACTTCTTTTGCGGGGAGAACAGATTCTTGAATTCGTTTTGCATAGTTAATACTATCCGTTATGTTTTTATTTGTTTCCTGAATTATTTCTTTTTGTTTTTGAATTTCTAAGTTTTTCAATTCGAGTAATCGAACGTCTTTTCTTTTGTTATTGAAACCAACAAAAAGTGCAAGAGCCAATAATACAATAAGTACTACCACCAAAATAAGTACGTTGCGAAAACTATTTTGTTTTTCAATTATTTGTTCGGAAAATATTTTTTCTTTTTCTAATCCGGCAATTTTAATTTGTTGTTTATCTTTTTCGTAAAAGGCCGACATTTGATTTATTTGTCTTGTATTTTCTTCATTTAATAGAGTATCTTTTAACTGATTAAATTTATATAAGTATTCGTATGCTTTTGCAAAATCTTTTTTTCCATTATATGCTATCGCAAGATATTTATAGCATTCACTTGTAGTTGCTTTAGATCCTGTTTCAAGAGCTATTTCGATTGTGTTTTTTAGCATTTTAATAGCGGGATCGAAATCATTTTTTTCAATATACCATGTACTTATATTGACCTGATTGGCAATAATAATATCACTGTTACCAACTTTTTCGGCAATTGGCAAAGATCTTAAATAGTAATCGATGGCTTTTTCGCGTTCATTCATGGCGTCGTAAATACTTCCGATGTTTGATAAGGCAGCCGCTACACGAGCTTCGTCGCCTAATTCTTGTTCTAACTTTAAAAACCGAAGAGCATAAAGTAGTGCTTTTTGATGATTTCCCATTTCATCATAAATATTACTTAAATTTCCCAAAGCAGTGGCATATCTTTTTTCATCGCCTGATGCTGAATCTAATTTCATAGCTTTGAAAATGTACTCAAGAGCAATTGGATATTTTTTCGTGTTCTCATATACCAAGGCAATGTTACCATAATCACCTGCGAGGGCACTTGTATCATGAGAAGCTTCATCAATTTTTATTGCTTCAAAATAAGACTTAACCGCTTTAGAATAGTCGCCAAGTCGCGCAAGTATGAGTCCCTTTATACTTAAGCATTGTGCCTTTTGATCGAGGTCGTGCAAAGAGTCAGAAAAAAATTCCCACTTCTGTATAATTGGTAAAGCTTCTTTGTATTGATTACTATATTGCATACCGCGAGCAATCATCGCAAAACTTCTAAAAATACCGGTTACATATTTTTTAGTCTGCGCTAACTGTAAAGCTTCTTTTGAATAACGAACTGTTTTTTCGGGATCAATATATTTATAACGATTCGCGATTTTAATTAAAAGCTGTACACGATTTGTATCTTTCTTGGCAGTTTTTAATAAATTCTCTAATGAATCCAATTGATTGGATTGCGCGCAACAAAAATTCTGTGGTCCATTCAGAATAACTAATAATAAAAATAGATTGAGTAGATGTTTCACTAAGTAAATATAATTAAACTTTACATCTACGCAATTTCATAAAAAACAGAAACTGTTAATTACGAAATTACACCTTTGATGTTGAAATATAATTCTTACAATGAATTTGGTTATTTAACTACAGGAATCATTTTGAAAGGGATGCTGATCATGTTCTTATAATCTTCTCCATTCTCTAACATATCATCATCTCCATCTTCATAATTCCAATTGATAATAATTGGATTTCCCCGTTTATGAATTTTTTCAAGCTTTTTAAAAATATCAAAAATTGATTTAGATGAATTTGTATTAAAATAATCGAAATAAATATTTACAGTGGTATTTGTTTTAACCGAAAGAGAATATTTATCTATTGCATCGGATAAAGGTTTATAAAACTCAAAAGAATTTTCAGGTAACGAACGGCCTCTAATTTCTAATAACCCATTAGCCAGATCGAAATTAATTGCAGGCGTTCTTGGCGATCCTCTGTCTATAAATTTTTCCATAATAAAATTTTTCTCTACTAAAATTAAGCCAATCATAACTTGAACTTGCTACCATTTAGAACATTTTTAGCACATGGGTACAAAAGGAAATAAACCCAAAAGAGCCTCAACAGATGTTGAGGCTCTAATTAAAGAAGCTAAAAAAATTATTTCATAAGAGTCACATGACCTGTTTTGGTATGTTTCTGATTATCGATGGTGGTAAAGTTGATCAGGTAAGTATAGACATCCTGTTTGGTGTCATCATTGCCTTTATAAGTTCCATCCCAACCTTTTGACTGGTCGTTAGAGTAAAATAGTTTGGCTCCCCATCTGTCAAAGATTGTCATTTCTAGTTTGGTGATGCCTGTTCCATAAACCATAAACACATCATTTAATCCATCAAAGTTTGGTGTAAATACATTAGGGATATACACGTTGTAATCTTTGGTGACCTCGATGCATACTTCATCGATGGCCTGGCAACCATATTGGTTGGTGGTTTGTACCTGGTAACAGCCGCTGTTTTGTGGCATGATCTGTGAGTTTGGACAATCTTTACACAAGATGCCTTCTCCAAAGATCCAGGTTAATGTTCCTGTTCCTCTTGCATCTAAATACATGGGGTCGTCTAAGTTGTAGGTCATATCCGGACCAGCATCTACTGTTGGTTGGGGATTGACCTGAACCATTACTGTTGCTGTTGTGCCGCAGAAGCCGCCATTGGAGATGGATACGGTATAAACTGTTGTTGATACCGGATTAGCATATGGTGATGAGCTGAAGGCGTTGTTTAAGCCTGTTGCAGGTGTCCAGATGTATGTGTTACTTCCTTCTGCCTGTAGTTTAACAGATTCACCTTGGCATATGGCTACGCTGTTACTCACTGCTCCTATTACTTGTGGTACTATTTCTATCAGGATTTCTTTGGTAAATGCACAAGCTGTTGTTCCTGAGTAGTTATAACCTGTTACTGTGTAGTTGGTTGTGGTGCTTGGCGTTACTGTTGCCATGGTTGTGTTGGTCTGGTTGGCATTGCCTGTCGGTGTCCAACTATAAGCCTGGCAACCTGATGCAAATATGCTTGAGCTTTGGCCTAAACATATTTTTGGATTACTGGTGGTAAGCTCTAATACCGGTTTTGGGATGACGTTAATTGGTACCGATATGGTTGCTGTACATAATCCATTGGTTCCTATCAATGAGTACACAATGGATGTTTGTGGATTAGCGATCACAAAATTAGAGTTTGCACTCGTTAAGTTGGTTGATGGGTTCCAGGTATAGCTGTTTGCTCCATTGGCGTTGATATTGGTTTGGTCGCCCAGACAAATTGCTGTGTGATCGCAAATGGCCTGCAAGGTTGGTAATGGTATAACGGTTACTTCTTTGGTTGCAAATGCTGTACATGCAGCTGCTGATCCAATCAATGTGTAAATGGTTGTATTGGCCGGTGTTGCTACTACGTTTGCATTTGTTGTATTATCTAATGTATTGCCCGGTGACCAGGTATAAGAAGTTGCTCCCGATCCGGTTAATACAATTGATCCTCCTGCACAAATGGTTGCTGTAACCGAGCTGATTTGGATGGTTGGATTTGCCACTACTGTAACTGTTGCCAATTGTGTGGTGCTGTTACAGTTTAAGCTTGTTCCTACGATTCCATATACTGTTGTTACATTTGGACTAGCTATTACTGTGCTGCCAAATGGTGAGTTTAGGCTGTTTGATGGTGCCCATACATAGGTGGTTGCCCCGCTTGCATTTAATGCCACACTTGTTCCGGCACACATACTGGCACTTGGTACGGTAATGGTTGGATTTGGGATTTCAACGACACTAAAGCTGGCTACGTTTGAGCAGGTTCCTACAAAACCAATCACTGTTCCGGTTCCTATTGGTGCATTCGGTATGGCTGTTCCTACTACAAAGGCTCCTGAGGTTGTAGAGGCATTTAAGCCGTTGAAGCCTGTCCAGGTATAGGTGGTGGCTCCGCTTGCATTAATATTCACCGTGTTTGTTGAACCATTGAAGTTGTTCATACATATATCCGGTGTATTTAAATTGATGGTGATTATTGGTAAACTGATCACAGTTACTGTTCTCACAGCTGTATTGGTACAAGTGGCTTGTTCTCCTATGATGGAGTATGTTGTTGTAAGTGTTGGATTCACTGTTACGTTTGTTCCTACCGTTGCACTAATGGCTGTGTTTGGTGACCAGGTATAGTTTGTTGCTCCCAATGCTGTTAAGTTAATGGCATTACCAAAACAGATGGTTGGTGTGATTGGAGCGATGCTTACCGTTGGGTTAGCTACTACTACTGCTGTTCCGTTTTGTGTTTGACTGTTACATCCTACACTGGATCCTATAACGCTGTATACTGTAGTGATGCTCGGATTGGCTATTACACTGGGACCATTGCTTACGTTTAAAGATGCTGTTGGTGTCCAGGTATAGGTTATGGCATTGTTAGCATTTAATACCACGCTTGTTCCTGCACACATACTGCCTGAAGAAACAGTGATGATTGGATTGGCTATGGCATTGACTGTAAATGTAGATGTATTGGTACAGGTTCCACTTGATCCAATGATGGTTCCTGTTGCTACAGGGGCTCCATTAGAGGTTCCGATGATGGTTGCTCCGTTTAGTGTGTTTGTTGTCAGGCCTACTATTGGTCCCCAGGTATAACTAATAGCTCCTGCCGCTGTTAAGGATACGGTGTTTGGTGAGCCATTGTAGTTGTTCATACACAAAGTGGGACTGCTTGGGGTGACTGTTACTGATGGCAGGGCCAGTACTGTTACTGTTGTTACTGCAAAGTTGGTACAGGTTGCCTGTGAGCCTATGACTGTATAGGTTGTGTTGACTATCGGGTTGGCTGTTGTGCTTGCCGCATTGGTTGTTGTCAAGGCTGTGCTTGGTGTCCAGGTATAGATCGTGGCTCCTGATGCTGTTAAGTTGATAGCATCGCCTAAACAAATTACCGGGTTTGCAGGGACTATGGTCACTGTTGGATTGGCTACGACGATTGCTGTGCCGTTTTGTGTTTGACTGTTACAGCCTACACTTGAGCCAATCACACTATACACGGTTGTAATGGTTGGGGTAGCAATTACCGAGAAGTTATTGGCTGTGTTTAAGGTTGCTGCAGGACTCCAGGTATAGGTTGTTGCATTATTGGCAAATAATGTGGCACTTGTTCCTGCGCACATACTGGCTGAGGTGGCTGCTATAATTGGGTTTGCTATGGCATTAACTGTAAAGGTTGCTGAGTTGGTACAGGTTCCGTTGGCTCCGATGACTGTGCCTGTTGCTATGGCTGCTCCATTAGAGGTTCCAATAATGGTTGCTCCGTTTAATGTATTGGTTGTTAAGCCTACTATTGGTCCCCAGGTATATGATGCTGCCCCACTTGCTGTTAAAGATACTGTGTTTGGTGAGGCGTTATAGTTGTTCATACACAAGGTTGGACTGCTTGGAGTTACTATGATTGCCGGTAATCCAAGTACTGTAACGGTGATGGTTGCCAGGTTGGTACAGGTTGCTTGTGAACCGAGTACTGAATAGGTTGTGGTTACTGTTGGATTTGCTGTTGTATTCGGTGTATTAGTTGTTGTCAAGGCTGTACTTGGTGTCCAGGTATAGATCGTGGCTCCACTCGCTGTTAGGTTGATGGAGTTGCCCAAGCAGATGACTGCAGGGTTTGGCAAGATGTTTACCGTTGGATTAGCCACTACGTTGGCTGTTGCATTTTGTGTTTGACTGTTACAACCTGCACTGCTGCCGATGATGCTGTATACTGTTGTTACTGCAGGACTGGCAATAACTACCGGACCATTGGCTGTGTTTAGAGTTGCTGCCGGTGTCCAGGTATAGGTTGTGGCATTACTCGCTGTTAAGGTGACGCTGGTGCCCGCACACATACTGCCTGAGGTGGCTGTAATGGTTGGGTTTGGAATAGCGTTGACTGTAAAGGTTGCTGAGTTGGTACAGGTTCCGTTGGCTCCAATCACTGTGCCTGTTGCTATGGCTGCTCCATTAGAGGTTCCAATAATAGTTGCTCCATTTATGGTGTTAGTTGTTAAGCCTACTATTGGTCCCCAGGTATATGAGCCTGCTCCCGCCGCTGTTAAGGATACGGTGTTTGGTGAGGCGTTATAGTTGTTCATACACAAGGTTGGACTGCTTGGGGTTACTGTAATAGATGGTAAACCTAACACCGATACGGTGATGGTTGCCAGGTTGGTACAGGTTGCTTGTGAACCAAGTACTGAATAGGTTGTTGTTACCAGTGGGTTGGCTGTTGTGCTTGCCGCATTGGTTACTGTTAAGGCTGTACTTGGTGTCCAGGTATAGATCGTGGCTCCACTCGCTGTTAGGTTGATGGAGTTGCCCAAGCAGATGACTGCAGGGTTTGGCAAGATGTTTACCGTTGGATTAGCCACTACGTTGGCTGTTGCATTTTG
>JABDBZ010000027.1:0-4343 GCA_013288385.1 Bacteroidota bacterium | reverse complement strand
GCTGTTAGGTTGATGGAGTTGCCCAAGCAGATGACTGCAGGGTTTGGCAAGATGTTTACCGTTGGATTAGCCACTACGTTGGCTGTTGCATTTTGGGTTTGACTGTTACAACCTGCACTGCTGCCGATGATGCTGTATACGGTTGTTACTGCGGGACTGGCAATAACTACCGGACCATTGGCTGTGTTTAAGGTTGCTGCCGGTGTCCAGGTATAGGTTGTGGCATTGTTCGCTGTTAAGGTGACGCTGGTGCCCGCACACATACTGCCTGAGGTGGCTGTGATGGTTGGGTTGGCTACAGCGTTTAGGGTAAATGTTGCTGAGTTGGTACAGGTTCCGTTGGCTCCGATGACTGTGCCTGTTATAACAGGGGCTCCATTAGAGGTTCCAATAATGGTTGCTCCGTTTATGGTGTTAGTTGTTAAGCCTACTATTGGTCCCCAGGTATATGAGCCTGCCCCAGATGCTGTGAGTGATACGGTGTTTGGAGAAGCATTGAAGTTATTCATACACAAGGTTGGACTGCTTGGGGTAACGGTTACTGATGGTAGACCGAGTACTTGTACGGTGACTGTAGCAATATTGGTACAGCTTGCTTGTGAACCAAGTACTGAATAGGTTGTTGTTACCAGTGGATTGGCTGTTGTATTTGGACCTAATGTTGTGGTTAAGGCTATGTTTGGTGACCAGGTATAGGTTGAGGCCCCGCTGGCTGTTAAGTTGATGGAGTTGCCTAAGCAAATTATAGCCGGTGATGGTAATATGGTTACAGTTGGGTTGGCTACTACGTTGGCTGTTGCATTTTGGGTTTGACTGTTACAACCTGCACTGCTGCCGATGATGTTGTATACGGTTGTTACTGCGGGACTGGCAATAACTACCGGACCATTGGCTGTGTTTAAGGTTGCTGCCGGTGTCCAGGTATAGGTTGTGGCATTGCTCGCTGTTAAGGTGACGCTGGTGCCCGCGCACATACTACCTGAGGTGGCTGTAATGGTTGGGTTGGGTTGTACCGTGAGGTTAAATACTGCACTGCTTGTACAGCTACCTGCTGATCCGATGACAGAAACGGTTGTGATGTTTTGTACGGATGTGTTGCTTGGTGTGAGTGTAATGGCCGGGTTATTTAAACTCGGACTGGCTGAATAACCTGCCGGTAGGGTCCAGGTAAAGGTGCTGGCTCCTGAGGCTGTTAATAATACTGTGTTCGGTGAGCTATTGTAGTTGTTTGAGCACAGGGTGTTTGTTCCTACAATGGATACTGTTGGTAAGGTTACTACTAATACATTGGCTATGGCATTATTTGTACAGCCTTGTGCGCTGGTTACTACTACGGTGTAGTTGCCGCTCATGTTTGTTGCTGCACTCACAAATGGTGGATTTTGTAAGGCTGAAACAAATGCGTTTGGTCCTGTCCAGGCATAGGCTGTACCGCCTGTTGCTGTTAAGGTGAAGGTGGATCCTACGCAGGTGGTTGGACTATTCACTACGATTACCGGTAGTGGATTGACTACGATGCTTGCTGTTGTAGATGCTGTACATCCACTGGCCGATGTGCCTGTAATGGTATATATGGTTGTTACTAATGGTGAGAATGTAACTGATGCTCCTGTGACATTGCCCGGTTGCCAGGTATATGAATTGGCTCCTGAGGCATTTAATGTGGCCCCACCTCCTAAACATACTGTGGCTGAGTTGACTACAATAGTTGGTGTTGCAAAGATGATGACGTTGGTTGTTCCTACGCTTTTACAGCCGCCTACTGCTGTTACTGTTACGGTATAAACTCCTGCATTAACTGCTTGGGCGTTTACGATGGTTGGGTTTTGGGCATTGCTATTAAAGGCGTTTGGTCCTGTCCAGGTATAACTTGCTGCTGCTCCTACATTTAATTGGATGGTGTTGCCTGCACAATATGGGCCTGTATTACTTGGGGTAATTGTTGGTGTTGGGTTCACTATCACATTGGTGACTGCTGATGCTGTACAGCCTTGCGCACTGGTTAGCGTTACTGTATAGTTACCTGCATTGACTGCGGTCACGTTGTTGATGTTTGGGTTTTGGGCGTTGCTTGAAAAGCCGTTCGGTCCTGCCCAAGTATAGCTAGCTGCTGCCCCTACACTTAAGTTCAATGTGCCTCCTGTACAGATCGGACTATTGCTGGTTGGTAATACTACCGGCAATGGATTGACTGTGATGGTTGCTGTTGTTGAGGCTGTACATCCACTGGCTGATGTGCCGGTAATGGTATAGACTGTTGTTACTATGGGTAAAAATGTAACTGAGGTGGCATTGATATTGCCCGGTTGCCAGGTATAGGTGCTGGCTCCTGAGGCATTTAATGTCGCATTGCCCCCCAAGCATATCGTGGCTGAATTCACTGTGATCGTGGGGGAAGGATTGATTACTACTGCGACTACCGCACTGCCAGTACAACCAGCAGCGTTCGTAATTTTCACAGTATAGTTTCCGGATGCAGCTGTAGTAACATTTGTAATACTAGGATTTTGAGCATTGCTAGAAAAAGCATTTGGCCCTGTCCACGTATATGATGTAGCAGCATTAACACTTAAATTAAGATTTCCTCCTGAACAAACAGGACTATTACTTGAAGGTAATGCGACGGCTGCGGGGTTAACGACGACGGTAGTGGTTATAGTACTCGTACATCCACCGGCTGAAGCTCCAATAAGAGTGTATACTGTTGTAGCAACAGGGGTAAAGCTAATTGACGGGGTAACAAAATTTCCAGGTAACCATGTATATGTAGAGGCTCCTCCAGCGGTTAAAGTAACACCTGTTCCATCACAAACGGTAGGCGAATTTGCTGTTAAAGTAGGGCCAGGGGTAACTACAACAGTAACCGTACTTACTAAAGTATTACTTCCTACACAACCGGCCATAACGGCATGAGCTGTATAAACAGAAGTAGCAAGCGGGCAAACAACAGCCGTTAAACTCCCTGCAACTGGTCCTAAAGGGCCTGTCCAACTTACAGTAGTAGTTGAAACACCATTTGGTGAAAAACGCCACGATTCATTTGTTCCTGTCCAACAACAAGCCGGTAAATTTCTACCAGGCGCAGCGAAAGCAACAGTACCTGCAGCGTTTTCAATCCCAACTATACCATATTGTCCATTCCACCCAACACAAGCTGCACTTTTTTGAATATTAACATCAATAATATTAGTAGTTTCATACAATACTACTTGTTGATAAGTGAGAGGTGTACCGCAACTATAAAGAGGACAAGCATTCCAATAAATCACTAATGCCCTACATGGAGCAGTTCCTGTTACATAATAATTCACAAAAGCAGGGGAAAAAGTTGTTATATCTCTATAAACACCACAAATACAATTACCAGATGGCAAATCAGTTAAGTTTGGAATTGCACTAGATATTGACCAGTTGCAATAAGAGTTAGCATAAGCGGTATTAAAGGAAACTACACCATTAGAAGCTACAATAAATTGACTGTAAACATTACCAAAATAACAAAAATTGAATCCAATAGGAATAATTGCACTCCACTCATCATCCCAGCCTTGAAGCGCTTGTGTTCCGCCCGCATAAGGAAAAGTTTGGTAAGGCAGTGAACTAACCGCATAAGTTGTAGTTTGGTTTACGCCCACAACACTCGCTGTTAAATTAGCACAATTACCCTGACAAATTGTTGTACTTGGACCAGTACTTACCTGAGCATTTATAGTTGGGCATATGATAGCCTGCCCCTTAATCCTTGTAGATACAAGGAAGAAAAGTGTGCAAACTGTAAAAAGGAATATTTTCTTATTCATCATTTATAGATTAATGTTGTGTTTATATAATTCTAATTTTTTATTGAATTGGTATACTTAATTCCAACTTACGAAACTCTTGGTAATCAGAAGAAACTAAATCATCAATTTTTTTTGCCTCCACACTAGGCAGGAGATCTTGAGTAATATTTAAGTTAGTGTATTTTGTGACATCCACTAAACTTTTTTCATCATCATTAAAATTCATTTTATCCATTGCCATTTTATCAAGCGTATTTAGCAATTCAAGAGATTGAACTCTTGCTTTGTATGCATAACCAATAGCATCCGCTAATTTATTTTGTTTATACAGTTTTACGGCAATGGCCTGGTACTTCACAGCTTTTTTGAAAGAGGGATCAATATTTGTAACATTTTGTCTAAGGATTTCCTTTTGAACTTTATAAACAACCATCATGCTTCTATTCACAAAAACTTTGGCCTGTTCAGCAGTTTGAGAGATAATAAATGTAGAAACAAACATCAAAACCAACACCGCAGCTAATTTTTTTTCCAATTTAAGTTTCATATTAATTTTTGTTT
>JABDBZ010000026.1 GCA_013288385.1 Bacteroidota bacterium | reverse complement strand
AGTAAGCGTAATCTTTTAAATATTCGAAATGCTCTGTTAATTTTCCATCTTTGCAAATAGTTGCACGATCAATAACACGATCATCATCTTTCTCTACCAAATAAGGCAAAACACGCTCTGCCAGATCTTTTCCGAAATCATCACTTGCATCACGCGGTAATTCACATGGTAAATTATCAACTGCCATAATACAAATTGTATTTTTATTAAAAGGAAGATCTTCTTTATCCTGTTTAATATTGTATCCAAAAAATGGTTGCGTAATTGTACTCGAACGAATTGTAGTTGGCACACTTCCATTTACATCACAAGTAATATCAGCGATCACACTCATTCTAAAATCATTTTGTTTCATATCATCCAGATCAAACATTTTTGGAGAATTTGGATCCCAATAGTGTGCCGAAATAAATAGATCAGTCACTTTTGTATAAGCAGGGAATTTTGAAATAAAATGCTCCGGATGTTTAAAGAAATCATTCAAATCAAAATTATGATCATTTGGTCTTTCAACATAATCACGAGGATTTAACTGACAATAAACAGGCTCTCTGAAATTCATACTTAAAAATTCATCAGCAGTTACTTTACGAATTCTTAAAGCACTTAATGTTTCAATAACTCCATTTGCAACTCTACCTCCACCCGTTAAAGCAATCTTTATATTTGGTAATTTCACCCGTTTTAATTCTTCTTCCATTTCAGCTCTGTCCCTACACAAATGTGCGGGCTTTAAACGAAAGAGATCGTATTTCAATCCATAACCCAAAATACCATTATAAGCACCAACAACACCGGCATATCTACCAAAACCAATAATACGATTATGATTTTTATCGGTTAACGTTTCATAATCTATCAACTGAATTTTTTTCTCAATTAATGCCTTCATTAACTTTTGATTGTGCATTTGTTTCTTTATCACATGAGCAAAGAAAAAATATCTTTTGTTCGGGATTAATTTATCAGTAGGTACTTCTTTAACACCCATTAACACATCACAATCTGTTATATCTTCTTGCAAGGTAATTCCAAATGCAGTGTATTCATCATCTGTATAACATCTGATTTTACTTGGCTGCACAACAATTTCTATATTAGTGTATTTATGTGTCAACTCGGAACAGATTAATGGCGTTAATGGAACACGCTTATCAGGTGGATTTTTCTCTTCCCTTAAAACACCTATCTTGATTTTTTGCATATCTTTATTCTATTCTACAAATATAGCATTTATGTTGTCCCGTATTTTAAAATCAAGTGTAATAATTTTTCTTTTGTTTTCTCTTGACGCGAAGCTATACGGGCAATCTAACAACCCTTTAACAAAAAAATATAGTCCGGCACAATTAAAACAAGACGTACAAATATTAAAGGACGCGTTATTTAAAATTCATCCTGTAATTGGTATATATGAAACCAAAAGCTATTATGAAAAACTGTTTGATTCGTTTATTAATTCGCTAACTGATAGTTTAACTGAAAAGCAATTTAGGATTAAAACAAAGTTTGTGATTGAAAAATTACATTGTGCGCATACAGACATAACTTATTCAGATAAATATTATAAAACGCTCAAAAAAACAAAATTTAATTTTCCACGCTATTATCTTTTACCGGTAGATAATAAAGTTTACGTTTTAGGAGGCTTGAACAAAAAAACGGATACCTTAATGAAACCGGGAACTATTGTTACAAAAATAAATGGTGTGCCCGCAGATTCATTTTACAGATTCGCGCAAAGTATTATTACAGTTGATGGTTATATAAAAGAAAGTAAAAAGTTATACGGACAATTAGGCTATGGTGCTTATTACCTTACTCTGCTCAACTACCCTGATACACTTACTTATGAATATTTAAAAAACGATAAAGTAAAGACTTTAAAATCTCCTGCATTAAAGACTTTAAACATACCGGAATATAATTTAAAAAGAAAAGATGATAGTTTATTTGTGAAATATAAACGCGCCAAATTAAGATACAGGTATTTGAATGATGACAAAAAAACAATGCTATTAAATATTCAAGCATTTTCGCATCGCAAATACACAAAAGCTTATCGAAAAATATTTAAACAATTACAAAAAAATAAAACTGAAAATTTAGTAATCGACCTGCGTTATAATGGTGGCGGGAGTTTATCTAATGCCAATTACTTATTAAAATATTTATTAAACGAACAGGTAACACAAACAAGTTATACCAAAATAAAAAATTACCCTTTAAGAAAATATACAAGTGGAAATATTTTATTCAAATTCACAAAACTTTATTTTAGATTTTACGGAAAGAAAACGAGTCATGGAGACACGGATAAATATGTTATAAAAATAAAACCAAATAAAAAATGGCATTATACAAATAAAATTTATGTATTAATTAATGGTGGAAGTTTTAGCGCAAGTTGTATTGTGAGCGCGTATTTGAAAGAAACACACAGAGCACAATTTATAGGAAGAGAAACGGGAGGCGCAGAGGAAGGTTGTAATGCAATTATTAGTCCAACCTACAAACTACCAAACACTAAACTAAAAATAAAAATTCCAACTTTTAGATTGTTGCATGATGTTTATACAAAAGGCAATACAGGCAGAGGAATTATGCCTGATTACGAAACGCATTATACATTTTATGATATGATCACAAAGCGTGATCTTGAAATGGGAATTGTAAATGATCTCATCAAGAAAAAATAGACTTTAAAGTGGTTCTATTGCATTTACTACTTCAAATAATTCCTTTTCAGTATTCGGACTCATCATACCCAAATTTTCTTGCCAGGTATAAATGATATAATAGTGATCTTCAACTTTTGCTTTGTATTTAATCACTTCAAACGATTTTTTATTTGTTTTAGAATCTGTGAAATTCGATTTCCGTTTTTCGAATGAGAAAGCTTTGTTGCGGGTTTTGTCATATTTCTCAACATCAACAAATTTGAGGTTTCCTACCATATCTCTTTTTGTAGAATCTAAACCAAAAACTGTGCTGGGATAAATTAATACATTTAATTTTCCATCTTTATTTGATTTAAAAAAATAGAGTCCGGAACATTTGCACAAACTATTTCCACTTTCGTCCCAGGAAGTTTTTCCTCCAAACTCCTCTACATTCCAACCTTCGGGAGTGGTGTATTTTAATTTTAATGCTTTTGATTTTACTGTTTGCGCTTGAGTGCATACTGTAAATAACAACAAAGTATAAACGATTAACTTCTTCATAATAGGGTGGTTTTGGATGGTTAAATATAATTAAAAACTCGCTTTCCGCCTTAATTTATCGTACCTTTATAATGTTCTTTGAAGAGTTATATTTTGTGATTATTGAGTTTCATTTGAAATTCATCATTCAAAATTCATAATTCGAATTGGGTCCGACCGGTATTGACAGTGAGCGCATCAGATAGGTAAGCACGTAGAGCGTTGTAAGAAGAGCTCTTAAAAAGGAACTTTCAAAATTTCATCTGGCGAAGAGAATTCTTACGCTATGGCTGCTTAATCCAAGATTAAGTAACCTTTGCTTTCCAGGGAGCTAAACTGCTCCGCGCCTTGGGTAAAGCATCATAAATGTGTAGTTTGTTTTAGTAATGCTATTAGCTAAAACAATATTAGTAGCTAAGTTGAAGTTTGCCTGCCTACCGGCAGGCAGGGTTTGAATTAACACCTGGCTTCGATCGAAAATTAAGTTAAAACTAAACGCGTAGAAAGCTTATTTTTTCCTCATTTGGACGAGAGTTCGAATCTCTCCGGATCCACCATCTCAAAGCCCTTGTAAATCAGGGGCTTTTTTGTTTAATAACGAATGAAATCGAACTCTTCAGGAAAAATTTTACTTTTTACTTCTTTTCTTACCTTAATATAAATGCTCATTTGATCCATTGGCAGGCCAATACCATTTTTAAATCTAGTGGTGAGGAAATTTTATTTTCCAGTTATTTTTTTCTTCCCTTAGGAAAAAGAAGATGATAGCAAAAATGAAAAATAGATATATAGTTCAGTATGCTTTGTCGATCTCACTGAACATCCTTAAATTTTTGAGTTAAAAGGTATTCGGTAGTGATCTTCATTTGCTGACTCCAGATCTAATGGGATCAATTACAGGCAACCCAACCCTCATCAACTCATAAATTCGTTAAGGATAAGTGTTGTAACTCCTGAAAATTATCCAAAATCAGCTTTATATGTGTTTTGGCCAGATCAATCGGAAGTTTATAGTACGTGATGCAATAAGAACCAGATGATCCCATACCGTCATTTCGAAAATAGGTTACATTAAAAGAATTTCTCTCTAAATCTTTTAAAACATCAAATAAATCGTTTACGATTAACAATTGCTTATCCGAAAAAGAATCAGAAATCAGTGACCTTGATTCAAGAATTAATGATCTCATATCTCTTTCATTAAATTCCTTGTATACATTGTATTTGTATATCGCACCGCTGTGACCATAAATTAATCCTCTTAGCTCATTTACCTTGCTTTGGTCACAAGTGTCCGAAAGACAATTAAAAGCTCCTGACCTGAGTGCAACTTCCTGCTTAAGCCGGTTTACTTTTTCGGAATTTTGTGCTTTACTTTTTCTCGACTCTATAAAAGCATTGACCCCCCCGAAACCGCAGAAAGAAATTAGCATTGTCAAAATTGAAATTCCAAGGGGCGTGTTAACCAATAAGAAAAGTTTTTTCTTTTTGGAAAACCCTTTCTCCAACTCGGCCCTCACAGCCTGTCTGTAAGATTCTTCTTCTCTGATAGTTGTTTTTGTTTTTTCTGTTAGCATTTTTTTTTGATTTTAAAGTTAAACATTGATGTTTTTAAAACTGAAATTCATTGTTTTTAAACATACGTTATTTATTTTGTTTTATAATACAATTACGCAAAAGGATAAATTAAGACTGATAATTAAACTAGCTCTGATAAATACATCTTTAGATTAGCCAACATTTGAAGTTCTCCAATAATGGTGTTCGAAATTTCGTTGGTGAAGTCCACAGATAATCAAAAGTTTCAGGCTTAAAGCTTGAAACCTTTTTTTGTTTTAGGATTAGAAAAAATTGTATAAATATCGATTTATTTTCTTAAATTCAATATCGAATTATGAATAATAAAACAAATATTATTTTTGGTTTTTCTTTTTTAAGCATTGCCGTTTTTACAATATTTATTTCCTGTAAAAAAGATCCCAAGATTGAACCTCAAAACAACACTTCTAATGCACAACAAATCCATCAACCTGATAGCATTTACTACAAGGATATTGTTCCAGACACAATCATAAATTCAATTCGAGGGACATCTTATTATTCTAGTCCGGCTAATCCTTTATGTACTCGACCTGTCCCAACTGATTCTTCTGCAAATATTTTTCTAGATCTAGACGGTAATTTAACTATGGATATTCATATTAATCCTGTACATTCTTTTACTCAAATCAGTGTCTCTGATTGTGGATCTACTTTTGGTCATATATTTATTACTTGTATCAATTCGACAGACGGGATTATTACAGCAGATCCAAAACTCTACGGTCAGGGAAATCCTTTTGTAAATTATTTTAACGCCGGTGACACAATTAGTAATAATAATAACTGCTTAAATTATGTTCGGTTAACTGAGTTTATTATGTATGCTCCTCTTTATCCCCCTAACCTTGCTTCTTATTCTGGAGAACATTATTTAGGAATTAAAAGAACTATTAATAGTAAGGTTTACTTTGGGTGGCTGCATTTTGAATTAGTAAATAATAATGGAGTTAAAATTAAAGAATTCGCAATCAACAAAACTCCTGGCAATTCTATTATAGTTGGCCAAAAAAATTGATTTTAAATTTAAATAACTATTGAAAACACCTTTTTATCAATAAAAGTTATCTTCAATATTTTACTAATGTTTCAATTATTAAACCTTTGATCCTTACATCTAAGAGTTAATTGACTTAATTAATAAACTATAATAATACTATTTTGAAGTATTTAAATACCTCCCTCAACCCTGATAAAACCTGTAAATCAGATACTAAAAAATTATTTATTGAAACACGGATTATCCAACGCAACGAGCAACATAAAAATCGGTTCGAAAGGATCACCTACTAAATGAGCTACCGAAAAAACATCTCAATAATTGTGTAAACAGAATACTTATTTAAACTACTACGGCAACTTCCTTTGTAAATTGTGCGCTAATATTGAGCTTCACTTCTTCACCTAATGCCATGCCACCTGTTTCGGTAAGCATTCCAAAACTTACCCCAAAATCTTTTCGGTTTATTTTTCCTGTTATTGTGAATCCAGCCTTAATGTTTCCACGAGGATCTTTAACAATTCCTCCAAGTTCAGCATCTAAAACAACTTTTTTACTTACTCCGCGCATAGTAAGTGTTCCATGAAGTTTATAATTTTCCTCATTCACCTTTTCCATTTTTTCAGATTCAAACCTAAGCTGAGGATGATTTTTTTGTGTCAAAGAAATCTTCAGCCTGTAGATGACCGTCTCGCTGTGTGTTATTTGTTGATATTGAACTAATATCTGCGGTGATATGAGCCTTGGCGGTTGCAAAATCTTCACCTTCAGTCTCAACAGTTCCTTCGAATTTCGTAAACTGTCCTGTGATATTCGTAATCATTAAATGTTTTATTTTGAATTGTATTTCGGAATGCGCAGCATCCATTACCCATTTTGTTTTTGACATGATTTTTTGTTTTAGTTTATGATTATTTGACTTCTTATACTTCTAAATAAATTCATTTTGGTTTTTTCATTATATCCAACTGAGTTAAATATTTTCTGTATTAGCAGACTTCAAAAATAATGATCGGTCTCTTAAGAAAACAGAAATCCAAATTATAATTAATAAAATTGCCGCTGTAGGCATCTGACCACTTGCCAATTCTATTGATAAGGCTCCCCCAAGATAAGAACATAATAGAAAGAATCCTATGTTACGTGTTTTAGGTATCCATAAAAGTGCAACCGATACCAATTCGATGAGTCCGAAAAGAACAATATAATTGCCTAAGCCCCCTTTGGTAAGACCGTCAACAACCTGTTGCGCTCCGATGAGTTTCATAACACCGCTCATGATAATCATTAATGAAGGAATAACCATTAAGACTATTGAAATAATACGAGTTGTTTTTGTTGATTTCATTTTTTTAGTTTTAAATTGTTTTTTTTTGATTGACACAACAAAATTACTGCATAGTAAGTGTACTATTGATATGGGTTTCCTTTTAGAAAGTGGTTTCCTTTATGAAACTATGTGTAATTATTATATCTTTAGCCCTAAATTTGTGTCACCAATAAACTAATGAGTAGATGAAAAGGAAAGTTACTGAAATGCATAGCGAATGTTCAGGGGAATTCATGGCTATAAAAGATGCTATGGATATTTTAAGCGGAAAATGGAAAATCCACATTATTGGAACATTGACTTATCATAAAGGTGCTGTGCGATTCATGGATTTATTAAGGCTTGTTGATGGAATTGGCGCTAAAATGTTATCAAAGGAGTTGCATGATCTTGAAATTAATTTACTTATCAAAAGAACCGTACTAAATACCAAACCAATTACCGTTGAGTATGAATTAACTCCACATGGCAAGACATTAGAAAAAGCAATCAATGAAATACGCCTTTGGGGTGCACTCCATAGAAAAAAAATTATCGGAAAAAAATAAAAGTATGAGTTCTCACATAGAAAAACTGAAATCAGAAATTGAACCTTTGCGAAATCAATTAATCGAACACCCGGTTTACTCTAAAATAAAATCCATAGCCCATTTAAATGTATTCATGGAACACCATGTATTTGCTGTTTGGGATTTCATGTCTTTATTAAAATCGTTACAGAAAAATTTAACCTGTGTAGAATTACCCTGGATTCCGGTAGGAAACCCGCAAACAAGATATTTAATAAACGAGATCGTTTTAGGTGAAGAATCGGATGTTGATGAAAAAGGATTACGCACGAGCCATTTTGAACTTTATTTAAACGCGATGAAACAAACCAACTGCGATTTAAGCTCAATAAATGCTTTTATTAAAAACGTCACTAAAAAAATTCCTCTAAAAGAAAGTATGCAATTAGCAAACGTTCCTTCTGCTTCAAACAATTTTATTTCAAATACATTTACGGTCATTAATACTAACAAAGCATATATACAAGCTGCTGTTTTTACTTTCGGCAGAGAAGATCTTATACCTGGTATGTTTATCAGTTTCGTTAACGAATTAAATAAACAAACCGATAATAAAATAAGCATCTTAAAATATTATCTCGAACGGCATATTGAAGTCGATGGAGAACACCACTCACACCTTGCTTATCAAATGACGGAAGAACTTTGCGGCATCGACGAAAAGAAATGGGAAGAAGCAACGGTTGAAGTTAAAAAAGCTTTATCTCAGCGAATTAAATTATGGGATGCAATTTTACATCGCATTAAAGTATCGTAAAAATTTATTCTTTAAAACTAAGAAGCCATTTATAAGCTTCATCATAATCCGAAAATATTTTGGTGGGTATTTTGGGTTTACTTATCCCGGTAAAAAACTTTAATAGCAGTATACTTATAGTTGATCCTTTCACAACAGCTCTTGCAATCGTTTGTTTTAAATCAACACTTTTAACAAATTCGCGTGCTTTCCTATCCATGCTAAAACTTACTCTTGCATCTATTAGTTTTAATACTTTTGTTCCTTCAGATAAATTTTTTATCACGAGTGCATTATCAACCGCGTCTTCCAAATCCAAACGCACGCCTTCCAGCATAATCATATATAACACATTGTGCTCGTCCATAAAAATGGTTGCAGTACGGGTAGTTGTTTTATTCACGGAGCAAAAGTCCCCTTTATAAATATAGCAGTATAAAAAAACCTATAACCGGCACCTTCTATAGAATAACTGGCATGAAAATTATTATATGTGGTAATTCTTGTTTTGTACTTTTCTTTAAATTCTTACTTTTCGCGGATCTTATAACACTTAGATAATTAGAATAGAAGAAGATAAAATTATTGAACGGATTATTTCATACAGAAATTCCTCAATACGTAAAACATAAAATAACAAAAATACAAACAATCACTAAGTTTCTTCATTAATGCTATGCAAGAGTGCTCAAAATTTAGAAAATCAATTTGAAAACAAAGGAAAAGCCCATAGGAAAATAAAATAGTAATTTGGACTAGGATACTTTTTCATTCAGGAAAACCTTCGCCCTCTTCTATCAGTTTTATTAGACTATCTTTTATATGATGCGTCCATCCGGGTTTGCAACTCTCATAACATTCGCTCTGAGGAGTCATACCTTTATGGACAAAATCGATGGTAGTTTTTCCGTTCTTCTCAGTAAGATTCCAAATAACTTCATTGTTCTTCCATTCTTTCTTATCATTTATCCAATGAAGATTGCAATCGGTTACCAACCAAACTACTTTCTTTTCCGGAATAATTTCAGAAATTTTAAAATCGACAAAGGTATCTTTGGGCCCACCAAAATACACAGAGAATTTATCATTTAATTTAGCTGCCTTTCCTTTGAATTTTTTAGCCCACCATAATTTTACTTGACTAATACTTTTCATACTTTCTTTTGCTGTAGCTTTTACTGTAAAGCTATAATTGAAATCTTTTTGTTTTTTCATGATATAAAATTTAATTGTTAGTGATTAATTATTTAAAATGCGCTTTCCCTTCGCTGATATAATTGAATAGATAATTCTTAATAACCGTGTTCCAGCCTCTATGACATAATGCATAGCACTCTTTTTCAGGAACAAGTCCTTCGTGAGTAAAATGAAGGATTGTTTTATCACCTTTAGCGATTATTTCAAAAATCATTTTGGTATTTTTCCATTCATGCTTATCTTTTTGAAGCCAATCTAAAGTACTTTCTGTGACGAGCCATACAACTTTTTTATTTGGGACTATTTCAACCAATTTCTGTTTGGAATAATGTGCACCAGGATGGTGAATGATAAATTCATCATCTAATTTTTTACTACTCCCTTCTAAGTCTTTACCACCCCACCATTTCGCAACACCGTTAGTGATGTGATTGAAAACATGTTGAGGAGAATTAGAAACTTCGATAGTTGCGGTGAAACTTTTATTTTCCTTTTCCATTAATTATAAAATTGTAAAACATATCTTTCATTGTCATATCACATATCAGCACTAATCTGTCAGATTCACTTTCTAAAACAACCCCATCATAAATAAATTTTAGCAAAGTATTATCACCTTTTGGTGTCAATTCAAAAATAAATTTTGTGCCTGTCCAATCATAGCCATCAGTTTTGCGAATACTCTCGGTTGCGAGCCATACAAGCTTTTTATTTGGTATAAATTCAACGATCTTGTTTTTTTGAATAATGTGAATCGCCTGTGGTAGAAATAAACTCACTGTTAAGTTTGATGTCTTCTCCCTCAAAATCTTCCGGCCACCATTTTTTGAGATTAATAAGATGATTAAAAACATCACTCGGAGATTTTGCAAGTTCAATTTCTACAGAGTGAATTGCTGATTTATAATCTGCTTTCTTCATTGTTTGATTTTTATTATTGAACAGCAGAAAATTATTTTGTTGGCGCTCTAAAAACACCTTCTCCGGTGGTAACATAAGAAAATAAGCTTGTTTTGATCCAATGGGTCCAGCCCGGCACACAATCTTTATAACACTCCACTTCAGGTGTTAGACCTTCATGTGTAAATTTCAAATCTGTTACACCATTATTTTCATTGAGATCAAAAATTAATCTATTATTAGTCCATTCCTTTTTATCAGAATACCAGGGCATATTGCAATCTGTTACTAACCAAACAACTTTTTTACCGGGAATTAATTCTTCTACCGTCATGTTAAAGAAAGAATCACCACTCATCTTTATTAGAAATTTATCATTTTGTTTTTTCAGAATTCCCACTAAAGGTTACTCCCCACCACCCCGGTATATTGCTGATCTTTTTAATTACTTCATTTGCACCCATTTTTGCAGATATGTTGCTTTGAAAATTTCTCGTTTCCATTTTTATTTGTGTTATGTTATAGATTATTTTTTCTTTGATTTATTATTTAAAAGTGTTTCTAATTTCTTGAGTTTACTAGACCAGAATTTATCGAAGTAATCGATAAACTTTTGCAGTTCATCAAAACCATCCTGTTTTAAAGTACAATGCCTTTCACGACCAATATCTTTTATAGAAATAAAGCCCGAGCCGCAAAGAATTTTTATGTGTTTTGAAACGGCGGGGCGACTCATATCGAAGTTTTCCGCTAAGGAATTTATGGTCATACTGTCTTTGGAAAGCATCATCAGCATTTGCCTACGACTTGGATCAGCAATAACCTGAAAGGTATCTAATGTTTGAGTTTGCATTGTTTTACTTTAGTTAATTGAGTTCATTAATTTTTTTGATGTTTTTAAGCCAGCCTGCATCCATAATAGCAAAAACAGAATTGTTCAAACTTGTAAAACCATCATGTTGAAGGGTCAATTCTGTGCCGTTATCCTTTTCGATAAGAGTAATGGTTACAATAGAGTCCAACGAAATTTTACCCTCACCCGGTCCGGCCTTCCATGAGTAGGAAAGTTTTTTATATGGAATTATTTCTAATACCTTGCAATAAACAATGCCATCAAGATTATATTCGGGCAGACAAGAATGGCGAAACTGAAATTCATTTCCTACAATCGGTTTAAAATCATTTGGCATAAGCCACTGTGCAATTAATTCAGGCTTTGTTAAATATTCCCAAACATCTTTAGATTTATGGGAATAATGTACTGTGTGTTTAATACTTTTTGACATTTATGTAACTCTTAGGTTACACAAATATATGTAACTTATAAGTTACCTAACAAATTTTTCTTGCAGAGTTTACGTAATATTATGATAATCAAGAAATTATTTTTTTGTGAAGTTTTGTTTTTGCCTTTATATATTAGAAATATTATTTCGCAATATCTTTAAATAGTTCTTCGTACTCCTTAAAGCGATGCTCTCTGATTGGACGCGTGGAAGGCTCGGTATCAAAATGAAGTAATAAACATGGGGATATATTATTATATTTCTTCAAATATTCATAACGAACTAATTCATTATTTTTTATTCTCTGCTTTATCTTATTGTGATATGGATACATGATTTTACAAAAACTAATTATGATTCTGTTTCTTTAACTTAGAATTTAAAACAGTAAAGTTATTATAATTTGATCATTTAGTTTAATCAGATTTTCCAAATCTTCTCACAAATAAAACAATACAACATATAAAACACTCAATTAATTGTCAAAAAATATTTATAATTGATTGAAAATTTGCAAGTATCTTTGAGCATGATTGAAACAGTAACTAAAACCGAAGTCAAAACTTTAGAAAGTGAAGAGCGACAAACTATTGTGCATTGCAGTATTACAGGTGAGGGTAGCGAGGCATATCGTATTTGGCCGTCAACTTATTTAATTGAACATGACACATACAGAAAAGCTAAATTAATTACAGCATTCAATATTTCTTTTGCACCGCAATGGACGTTAAATGACGGCAAAGGTTTTACATTAGTTTTTGAAGGGCTCAGTAAAAATTGTTCTTTCTTTGATTTGAAAGAAGTTATACCAGAAGATGGAGGCTTTGAAGTATTAGGAATTAGACGAAATAATATGGACGTATATCAAGTGGATTTTTAATTTAGATAATTTTTAGCATCTACTTATAAATACAAAAGCCAGCTTTATAGAGTTGGCTTTTCTTTTGCCATGAAGCGCTGAATAATTCATTTTAAAATTCCCACAAACGTTAGTTCACGAATTTTATTGCCTTATGTGAAATAAAGCTAAAATAGCGAAGGATACCAAAGCTTCTATCGTCTAATTATAAAATAACAGTTTAATTTAAAAACCTAAAACATGAAAAAGACGATCATAATGCTTGCAACCGCAGGCGCACTTGTTGCCGGGATGGCATCATGCAAAAAAGAACCAATGCCTAAAGAGGCAATCACACAAACAATTAACGTGGGTTTAAAGTCGAATGAGAATTATACTTTTACATTACCAAAAAACCAAGAAGATGATCCATATGAAATAACGAGTCAGGCAAAACACTTTGGCATTAGTGAAGTCGGTGTAAACACTTCAGGAGAAAGGGTTTTTAATTATACTCCTTCTAAAGATTATATAGGAAGCGATCAAGTTATCATTTCTAATGATCGAGAAAAAACGTGTCAGCAAATGCATCCGGGAGGACCACAACCTTTAGGACCACCGCCATGTGGACACCAAAAAGGTAATTGCAAAGGAGGCGAAGAAGATCATTATATTATCACAATCAATTTTGTGATGCAGAGTAATTCTGAAATTGCCATTACTAAATAACTCTTCTAAAATAAAAAACTCCCGATCAAATGGTCGGGAGTTTTTATTTAAACACTGAGAGTGAAATTAATTTGAAGTAACAAATGCTAGTCTCTTATGATAAAGAAAATACGAACTGAAAAGAAAAATAAGTGCTAACACTGGAAATATGATATGTGTAACAGGACTTCCAATTGCAATTATAGAATATCCCGCACCAATAACATCAAATGCAATTCCGGCGTACGCCCACTCTTTTAGCCGCGGAAATTTTGGAATCAGAATTACAATCAACCCAATTAATTTGGCAATGCTTAAAAAATGGGATTATATAAGCCGGATATCCCAACGAAGAAAACACTTGTATTGTTTGCGCATTTGGAACAATACCAAACAAGGAACCAATACCGAATGCAGGAATCAATAAACAGGTGCTAATCCAATAAAATATATTTATTTTCTTCATCAAATTATTTCTTTTCCATACAATTAAACATCCAGTTTATTCCAAATCTATCTGTGCATTCACCAAAGTATGATCCAAAAAACATATCTGCCAAAGGCATCACAATATTTCCATCTTGAGACAAGGCGTCAAATAATCTTTTTGTTTCTGCCTTCGTTTCAGGCTCAAGACAAATATGCATATTGTTTCCTTGTGTTACTGTCATACCCATTTCTTTTGGTGCATCGGTAGCCATTAAAATATGTCCGCCTAAAATTGGTAATTCAATATGTAAAATCATTTTCTTCACATTATCCGCAACTGGAGGATGACCTACACTTGCCGGAATATCCCCGAAGCGCTGGATTCCTTTTCCTGAAAACTCAGTTTTAAATACAGATTTGTAAAACAAAAACGCTTCTTCCGTTTTACCCGGAAAATTTAAGTATGTGCATACTCTTGCTTTATTGTTTGTTTTCATTTGCTGTCTAAGTTTAAATTTCTCTTCAATATATTGGTCAAGATTTTCAAGACACATAGCAAAGCCTCCCTCGAAGCCCATTTGGATAATTTTTTCCAATGAGGCAAGAGTTTTATGTTTTATAATTATGTTTACTGTTGTAACTCCATTCGTTTCGCTGAAATCTAAATTCCATTCGGAGCTTGGAAATTCTGTGTTGATTTTTTCATCCTTGTCAACAAAGGCATCAACGAATTTGAAATTTGTTATTGGTGAAATTGAAGTAAAATCCTGAATTGACCAATGTTCTTCTCCCTCGGGACTTACCATTGCATAAAATCTACGGCCACCAACCCGGAAGTTCATAAATTTCGTTTTTGACATCCACGGTTTGGGTGCCCACCATTGGTCAAGTATTTCAGGGTTTGTCCATGCTTCCCAAACCAATTCATGGTTTGCCGTAAATTCACGTTTTACATTTACAGTGTTATTTTTTTTGTCCACTGCGATGTCAAATAATAATGTTGATTTCATTTTTTCTTGTTTTTTAAAGTTAATAATACATCATCTAATTGATTAAATCTTGTCTCCCATAATCTCTGGAAGGGCGTTAGCCAGTCTGCTATTTCTTTCATTTTTTTTGGATTAATATGGTAATAAATTTCTCGGCCACTTAATTCTTGTTTTACAAGTTTACATTCTGTTAAAATTTTTATATGTTTTGAAACTGCCTGCCTGCTTGAATCAAAATGCTCGGCCAAAGAGTTTGGTGTCATAGCATGTAAAGCTATTAGGCTTAATATTGCCCGTCTTGTTGGATCGGCTATTGCCTGAAAAACGTCTCTCCTCATTTCCTAATTATATTTATATGCTACCATTCAGTTGCCCGTCCGAATGGTCAAAAATAATGGCCATTAAGAATGGCCGGGCAGACAAATATATATGCAATTATTCGGTTGCGCAAATTATTTTAAAAATAAATTGTTAAATTTTTATACTTGCGGTAAATCCATTTGTGCTAAAAACGTTCTAAATGGCACTTCCTAGTCTTATTACCTTAATTAGATTCGCATTTACAAATTGTAAATTATCAATTTGAAATTATTTCATAAACTACAAAACCATTTTGGTTAAAGTCCCAACACATGAAAAGAATAAAAACAATACTGATACTCATTATAAGTTTAATTTCCATTAAAATAATAGCTCAAAAAAACGTCGCAGATTCACTGCTTTTAATTCTGAAAAGTGCTCAACAAGACACAAGTGCTGTTAAAACAATGAATGATTTAAGTTGGTACTATTTAAGGAATGGCGACTATGATAATTCATTAAAACATGTTATTGAAGCAAAAGAACTTGCTGCAAAATTAAATTTTAAAAAAGGTTTAGCTAAATCAAACAGCATTATAGGAAACGTTTATTATTACAAAGGGGATTATGATAAAGCTCTTGAATATTATTTAACTTCTTTAAAATTACGAGAAGAAATTGGAGATAAACTTGGCATTTCAGCCTCTTTAAATAATATTGGAAATGTATATGACACAAGAGAAGATTATAAAAGATCTTTAGAAATTCATCTCAGATCATTAAAAATTAAAGAAGAACTCGGCGACGAAAAGGGTGCCGCTTATTCTTATAGCAATATTGGTATTGTTTATTACCGTACTTTAAAATTTGATAAAGCGCTTGAGTATGCCATCAAAGGACTTGAGATTCAAAAAAAACTTGGGGATAATAATGCTTGCGGAAATTCTTACGGAAATATTGGAAATATTTATATGAGTAAAAAAGAATATGATAAAGCGCTTGATTACTATTATAAAGCACTAGATTGCAGAACCAAAGCTTCAGATAAAGCTGGCATTTCTGCCTCACACATAGTTATAGGTATAATTCTTTTAAAAAAACATAATTTATCCGAGGGGAAAAAAGAATTACTCCTGGCATTAAATCTTGCAAGAGAAATAGCAGCCAAGCCATTAATCGCAGAAAGTTATCATGGTTTATCCGTATGCGATTCGATGTCGGGCAATTTCAAAGAAGCTTATTTCTATCATATAAACTACAAACATATTCAAGATTCAATTTATACCTCCGAAGGTGCAGAAAAAGCAGCAAAGGCAGAAGCGCTTTATGAATCAGAAAAAAAAGGCAAGGAAATAAAATTATTGAATAAAGATAAAGAAGCTCAGGTTGCAATTTCTGCAGCGGAAACGAAAAAACAAAATACAATAATCATTTCAGTTGTTTGCGGTTTACTTTTAGTTCTCATTTTTTCAATATTCATATTCAACCGCTTTAAAGTAACTCAAAAGCAAAAACATATTATTGAAGCGCAAAAAGAAATTGTAGAAGAAAAACAAAAAGAAATCATTGACTCCATTAATTATGCAAAACGAATTCAATATACATTATTAGCTCATGACAATTTTTTAAAAGCAAATCTCTCAAATCATTTTGTCTATTTTAATCCCAAAGATATTGTTAGTGGTGATTTTTATTGGGCAACTTCAATAAAAACAAAGTTAGCGGAGGACAGTAGACAGGCTGCCGGAAAACTATCTACTGAAAACCGTCAACTATTCTACTTGGCGGTTTGTGATAGTACAGGTCACGGTGTGCCGGGGGCTTTCATGAGTTTACTTAATATTGGTTTTCTTACAGAAGCCATTAATGAAAAAGGTATTGTTAAACCAAATGAAGTCTTTAATTTTGTGAGGCAACGTTTAATTAATAGTATTAGTAAAGAAGGGCAGAAAGATGGATTTGATGGTATACTAATGTGCTTCGAGGAAGGATCAAATAAAATCACATATTCTGCTGCAAATAATGCTCCCATTCTTATTCAAAATGGAAACATAGTTCAACTGGAATCGGATCGGATGCCGGTAGGAATCGGAGAACGCAAAGAAGATTTTAAATTATATTCAATTGATACAAACCCAAACGACACTCTTTATCTATATACAGATGGGTATGCCGACCAATTTGGAGGAATAAAGGGTAAGAAATTTAAATACAAAACTTTGAATGAACTCCTTTTGACAATTAATAATAAGACGCCTGAAGACCAAAAAACAATTCTAAAATCAACATTTGATTCGTGGAAAGGTAATTTAGAACAAGTCGATGATGTTCTGCTTGTAGGCATTCACATTTAATTTTAAAATCAATCAGGCACAACAGAATTCACCTCTCCTTTTATTATGGCTTGGCAATTTAGTTTTATGTCTTTCTCACTTATTTTTGTACCAGACCAACCTAATGGATAATACTGCGTTTTAGAATTAATTTTTTCTACCATTATATAATCAGCCAAAAAGAAATTTAAAAGTGATCCGTTCGTTTTTATCACTTCAAAATTTCTTTTAGTTTTTGTAGATTGATTAATGCAAGAGATTTTAAATTTTGCTTCGAGATCTTTACCATTAAACTGTTTGTTTTCTGCAATCTCAACACTGTATCCTTTGTTCGAGGATTGCGCTTCATTAATAAATGGAAGCAAGCAAAGTAAGATGCCGAAAATAGCTCCGGCTCTTTTAATATTTGATTTTACTTGCGACATTTATTTTGTGGGAATTATTTTCTAAATTAGTTTACAATTAGTTTCTTAATAGTTTCTCCTTTTTCAGAAATTGCTTTTATGAAATACAATCCGGTTTTTAATTCTTTTAAATTTATTGCTGTGCTAGAAGAATTATTTATTTCTTGAAAATAAACTAATTGTCCAACTGAAGAATAAATTTGAATTTCTAAATTACTCTCACTCGATTTAATATTTACCTGTTCATGAGTAGGATTTGGATAAACTTCAAAAGAAACATTTTCTTTACTCAATTGATTTATTCCTGTTGGCGCAGAAGCAGGATCAAACTTCCAGGGCTCAATACCTGTTGCACCATTATTTGCTGAAAAATAAAGTATGTTGTTATATTGAATTATGCTTGCCGGAGATGAACTTCCTGCACCAGAATTAATATCTGCAATTAAAGTTGTTGTAACAGTACTCTCCAACGTCCGCCATAACTCTACTCCATTTGTTCCATCATTAGCAGCAAAATAAATGATGCCATTTCCTGTACGTAAAAATGTTGTAGTTATACTCGAGCTGGAGCTTGCGCCGGGATTAATATCTTTGAGAAGCGCAGTGCCTCCAGTTGTTCCATCGCTCATCCAAACTTCAATTCCTGCAGTACCATCATTTGCTGTAAAAAATAAATTTGTAGGTGAGGCAAAAATTCCTGAAGGCGAAGAAGAGCTTGAGCCCGTTTGTATATCTTTTACTAAAGTTGTTCCCCCACTCGTGCCATCAGTTTTCCAAAGCTCATAACCGGCAATACCGTCCGTTGCCTGAAAATATATTGCATTGTTAAATGGAGTGAAGAATGATTTTCCTCCAGGAGTTATATTCATTGAACTTCCAGTACCCGAATTGATATCTTTTACTAATTGAGTACCGGCAAGTGTTCCATCGCTTTTCCATAATTCGGCTCCATTGGTTACATCTGTTGCTGAAAAAATTAATGTACTTCCAAGAACAGAAAAATTAGATGGAATTGAAGAAACACTTCCTGTATTTATATCTTTTAGTAACAGTGTATTTGCTACAGTTAAATCAGTCGACCAAAGCTCGCTTCCATTTGTTCCATCATTTGCTCTAAACAAAACTTTTGTTCCTATGTCAGTAAAATTATTTGGGTCGGAAGCACCTACACCAGGATTTATATCTTTTAATAAAGCCGTACCTGCGATATTTCCATTCGTGATCCAAGGCTCTTTACCATTCGTGCCATTATCAGCGCTAAAAATAAATTTGCCTGCGGAAATGTAAAAATTATTTGGACTTGAACTTGCAGTTCCTGTATTTATATCCAATATCATACTCGTACCTGCAGGAGTGCCATCACTTTTCCATAATTCATTTCCATTTGTTCCGTCATTCGCATTAAATATAATTCCGTTGTTTGTCAAATTTGGAGTGATCACAGTAATTCCAGATCCTGTTGCACCAGGATTAATATCCTTCACCAAAGAAGCTGTTCCTGTACCAATATCATACTTCCATAATTCGGCGCCGGTTGTACCATTATCGGCTACAAAAAAAATAGTATTTATAGCTCCACATGATGTAAATAAAGTTGGTGAAGAATTTGGACTTCCAACATTTATATCCTGTATTATAGATGGAATCTGGGCTCTAAGCGGATTCTGAATTAATACAATTAAACTAATAGTTAAAAGGATAAATGATTTTTTAGAGAGTCGCGAACCTATTCTTTGTAATTTTTTTTCCATGTTTATGATTTTTATATAAACTAATACGTTTAAGTTCATCTAAAAAAAACAGAAATTAATATCTTAATTAATCAAATTGGTTATTGGATTAACGAAATGGTTATTTGATTTAATCAAAATTATATGGCAAAGGATTTGTCATTTATTGAAATCAATTAGAGGTCGCCCCTACGGGGCTTGGAATATAACATGAATCATGTTCTATTAATTAGGACACTCCTACGGAGTTAGAAAAGTTACAAATGAACGCTCTGTATTTCAAAAAAAGAAATTTAAATAGTTTTTGATATTACTTAGATTTGAAAATAGACTTACTTCGTTTACAATTTAAAACTTCATTCCAATAACAAGAACGTCATCGACTTGTTCTTGATTACCTTTCCAATCATTAAATCTTTGAAATAAAATTTGTTTTTGCATGGAAGCTTCCATTTTATGAATCTCCATTAAGAGTTCTTCCAGTTGTTTGTATTTAAATTTCTTGCCTTTCGGCCCTCCGAATTGATCAGCATATCCATCGGTAAAAACGTAAATAACATCCCCTTGTATTAAATTGAAAGTTTGAGATGTAAAGGACTTAAAAGTGTCCTCGCTGTATTTACCAACCGGCATCTTATCAGCCTTTAAAACTATTATTTCATTATTTCTGATTATATAAAATGAATTATTAGCCGCTGAATAATTAAGTTGGTTGGTGGTAGAATTTATACTTATTAAAACGGCGTCCATTCCGTCTTTTCTTTCCGTATCAGATCCCTCTGGATTAAGAGTGGAAATAATTCTCAAACGTAATTCATCAAATACTTTGCCCGGATCTGAAATTTGCTTTTCTTTTGTAATTTCATTTAAGAAACCAATACACAACAAACTCATAAATGCTCCCGGAACTCCATGTCCTGTGCAATCACCGGCAACCATCAAAAATTGTCTTTGCCCATTTAATTCCAATTCCGTTGCCCAATAAAAGTCACCACTAACAATGTCTTTTGGATTATACAATAAAAAATAATCTTTTGGAGGCACCGTATTTTTCCAACTGCTATTCTTCAAACTTTTATCCAGCAATTTTAAACCTGCCATTAAAGCAAGTTGAATCTTTTGTGCATAATTAATACTATCCGTTATTTCTTTATTCTTGTGCTCAATCTCAGATTTTTGGTGCGTAATGGTTTGTGTCCGATCAATGATTATCTTTTCCAGTCGCTTATTTTGCTCAACCAAACGCTTTGCATTTAGTTTTATAATTAAGGCAATTAAGCCTATACCAATTAAAAAAAATAAAAAATAAGCAGCTTTAGTTCTATACCAAGGTGGTAAGATTTTAAATCGATACAAAAGCTCATCAGATATTTGTCCATAAATATTTTTAGCCTTTAAATGAAATGTATATTCACCTTCTCTTAATTTAATATTGTTGTAAGAAGCCCGATAATTCTCTGTCCACTCATTAAAAGCACCTTCATAGCCTTCTAAATAAAATTCAAATAACAATTTTGATTCATCCGAAAAATCGTTTGACCCAAATTCAAAAATAAATTCGTTTTTACCGAATTCAAAGGGTGCAGATTCAAAGTCGTTTATCTGATTACAAAGTATTGTATCACTATTATAAATTACTCTCGATAAATAAGGTCTCAGTTTTTCCTGTTTATCTTTAATTGATTTATCCAGTATAAAAACACCATCGTCATTGGCAATAAATACTTTATTTGAATCTAAATAAAATTCTCTAGTCCCCATTTCTCCTGATTTTTTTAAATGCGGATAAATTTGTTCGGGTCCTTTTTCACGATTTAAATTATAACAAACATTTTCTTCCCTTCCAACATGTTGGCCTTTTGTGGCCGATAGCGACATAAAAAGTTCATTTCCAAAAAAAGCTGCGTTGGTTACGCAATACTTGCCATTTATCAATTTATTAATTTCATCAAGAGGTAAAAACTCAAGTTTATTATTTATAATATAAAGACCGTTGTCTGTACCAAGATAAATGCGTTTATTATAATCAAATAAAAAATTATCGGTTGTAGTTTTGTAAATCGGACTTTTGGGAACAATGAAAGTTTCCTTTTTTAAAAGGTCGCATACAAAAAGTCCTTCACTTCTAGTTGAAGCAATAATTTTGTTTTCACTCAAAAAAGCCAAATGCAATATTGGCGAATTTACAGGTGATTTTATTTCATCACTAATTGATTGATCAGAAGACTTTATTTGAATAATACTATTATCGGTTCCACAATATAAAAACTCAGGATTCCGTTTGTTATATGTTAATGCATAAACTGCCCCTTCAGTGTATATTGGCTTAACTGCTTTTTCATTAAAAGAATAGAGTCCGTTTTCTGTAGCGATAAATAAAATATCATTTATTACTTTTAAATCAATGCATCTTTCTGAAATTTGTAATACCTGCTCAAAAATACGACCAGCCGGATTATATACCATCAATCCCTTGGATGTAGCTATATAAGTTTTGCCTTTGTACTTAACTACTTTTTCTACTGAACCTTCAATCTTATTATATTTATCCCATTTTTTTAACGGCGAATTAATTTCAACTTTAGCTAAACCGTTATTAAATACAATCCACAAATTTTTTTGCGCATCAACAAATAATTTCCGACACTCATTATTAATTAATCCTGTTGAAGTTGAAATATTTTGTAGCAAATTAAAATTATTATCAAAAACAAATAGACCTTTATCAATAGAACCAATAACAATATTGCTATTGTCGAGAACTATACCCTCATAAGGTTCAAACTCATCAAAAATCTTAAATTTCTCTTCGGTTGCTTTTGTTATGACAGACTTTTTTTAAATCTTGTATATTCAGATTTAGATTAAAAACACCTTTCTTGCGTGTAATTACTAAAAATTTTGTTTTTATTTTGAGTCGGTAAAAAAAATGCAATTTTATATTCAGGCTGAGCCAAAAGATCTGATCCAATAATTTTTTCCAGGTTATTTCCTTTTAGAAAAAATAAACCTCTGTCCACTTCACGAACCAATAACATTCCGTTTACAATTTGTGCTTTATGGAATGATGTTTTGGGTTCCCATGTTTTTATTTTACCATTTCTATATCTTATTATTCGTTCATTGGAACAGTAAAAAATAGCATCACCAATTATTAATGTATTCCAAACCTGATTAAAATCTCTTTCATTTTTATTGAGTAAATTTTTAAACGACTTATAAAATATTTTTCCCGTAGAATCTTTATCTAAAAAACCAATTTCATTTTCACCGCCTACATATATCGTCCCATTCTTTGATTTGGCGAAGGAAGTAGGTGTTTTACCACCATCTGTTAAACCAATATTCTGCCATATTTTACCGTTGTATTCTAATATAAAATTATTGTTTGCAAAATACAGTAATCCAAAATTATCCTGAATTACATCAAAATTTTGAACAGCACCATTATACTCGTTGCTCGAATAATTGGTTATAAAGTAGTTACCTTCCTGACCAACCAGAAAGTTGAAATGGAAAAGTGAAATGAAAAGAAACGAGTATTTAATTTTTTTTATTATTTGGGTGATTTTAAAGGTAAAGATGGATGCTTTGAACATCCATCACTTATTTGCGTCCCAAAAAGTAAATAATTAATTTACTTACTCAATAATAAGTTTTTTGTTCAAACTATTTTTTGTCGTTTGAATTTTCAAATTATAAAATCCTTTGGCAAACTTGTTTACTTCAATGCTCGTA
Organism: Bacteroidota bacterium; assembly: GCA_013288385.1. Taxonomy (GTDB): domain Bacteria; phylum Bacteroidota; class Bacteroidia; order B-17B0; family Aurantibacillaceae; genus Aurantibacillus. The sequence continues at coordinate 3,964 of JABDBZ010000026.1, read as the reverse complement.
TTTCCTCTGATTGCTTTCGTTTCGAATACAATTTGTCCCAGAGCATTTTCGATCGTTAAATCATAACTATCATTTACGCCATTTATATTTAAAAGATCTTTCGCAGGATTAGGATAAATTAGAATATTTCTCTCAATTGAATTTTCTTTTAATCCATTTGGAGCTGCAGGTCTGTTATTATTTAAATTAGATTTTGAACGTTTCACGGTTAAACTGGCAGGACCTCTTAAATAACTTGAAGAACACTGAACGCCCCATAAAGTCTCGGCACGCCAATTTGCAGTTAAAGTATAAGTAGAATAATTTGGATCAGTGTAAGCAGTAGATACTGAGCTCAATGTTTGGATATTTTGCCAAACACCATTTCCTAAATTATCTCTTCTAAAAACATAATTATTGAGTGCAGGAACAGGTATAGGCTGTCCTTCAATTTGATAATCGTTCCAACTAAAATTTCCGTTGCTTCCTTGTACAAAAATTGTTTTATGGTAAGGACTCAATGCACTTGAAAATCCGCAACTATCTTTATAACTTATTTTATAGCGCCAGGCTGCAACATTTGGATCTCCATTAGCCGCATATAAACTTCTTACTGTATCCTGAAACTCACCATAGGCAGCAGTTTTAGGTACTCTACCAATTAATTTGTAGTTATTGTTTGCAATATCTCTCCATATAAAAAATGTATCTACTTTCGGAGAAGCAGACATGTCCCACAAAATAAGATTATTTGTTCCAACACTATCAACAGTAACCATACAAATATCAGGTGTTGGCGCATATCCCGCAACAACAACACTATTTTGTAAGACACAGCCATTACTCAAATTTACTGTAAGTGTATATGTAGTTGAAGGTGCAGTAGCGTGAACAGTTGGCGTTAAAATAGTACTGCTACTCAAACCAGTTGTTGGTGACCAAACTACACTAGTAGGATTTGGTGGTGAACATGAAGCACTAATAGTTTGGCTTTGCCCACATAATAAATTTAAATTGCCACCACCAAATAAGTTTGCAGGAAGGACATTCACATTAAAAATATTACTTGTTGCTGTACAACTCCCTGTATTACCTGTAATAACAAAAGTGGTAGTAGTTATTGGAGTTATTACAATTGAAGAAGTTGTGGGGCCACTACTCCAGGTATAATTTGTTGCGCCATTTGCTGTAAGTGTTGCTGAAGAGCCATTACATATAGTTGATGGGCCGGTTATGCTTGCAGTTAAACATCCGAGTTTCGCAAAATAAACATCATACGATCCGGCACTCGTTAAGGTAGTAGTTCCAAATGCAGTTGGTCCACCAACATTATAACTTCCGGTTGCATAAACATTACCAATTGCATCGGCTGCAATTCCATATCCAACTTCATCAGCAGCGCCAACCGGATTGATTGCCCATTGCGGTACTCCCGAGGAATTATATTTTGCAACAAAAGCATCTGTTAACGATCCCGGTGTTGTATTTGTTAGTGTAATAGCGCCAACGGTAATTACTGTACCAGCAAAACCACCGGTAAAATAAACATTACTATTTCCGTCGAGTGCAATATCATATCCGTAATCTGTATCCGATCCTCCAATTCTATTTGCCCATATTGCGGTTCCTGCTGAATTATATTTTGCAACAAATGCATCATACGAGCCGGCATTTGCAAGCGTCAATGTACCAAGTGTAAGAGGCGCACCATAATAATAACCAGAAATAAAAACATTGTTAGTTGCATCAATTTTTATGTTGCTAAAATAATCTCCCGATTGATTAGAGCCAATTCCTTTTGCCCATTGAAAAACTCCTACATCAGAATATTTAGCAAGAAACATATCTTGCGAACCATAACTTGTTAGAGTTGTGGTTCCAATAACCGTTGTACCAAATACCATCGTTGCTGCGAAGGTTCCTCCAAAATATGGATAGCCAGAAGCATCAACAGAAACACTGTAGGCATAATCATCAGAATTTGAAGCGCCTGTTGTCTTTGCCCAAACCGGAAGTCCACCTGTAGTATATCTTGCAATAAAAACATCTTCTTTACCGCTTGCACTTGTATTTATTAGGGTATTTGAACCAATAGACATTGTGGTAGTACCATAATTACCTGTAACATATAAACAAGATAATGAAGTTGAAAAGGCACAATCACCGGCATGTTGATCGCCCAAACCACCAAATGGGGCAAGCCATTGACATGATCCAAATGTATTAAAGCATGCAATAAAACCATCATAATTTCCTCCTGCAATATTTGCATTACCCATTGTGTATGGAGATACAGCAATAGTTGGGCTACTAAAAGAGCCCGTAACATATACATTACCGCTCACAGGATCTACACAAATACCACTAATATTTTCAGATAGTGAACCACCAATTCTTTGTGCCCAAATTACATTTCCGGATGGATCATATTTCGCTAAATAACCATCGGAACTTCCTGCATTTGGAATACTAATTGTACCAACCTGAATTGACGTGCCCGAAAAGAAACCTCCAACATAAATATTTCCGGCCCCATCTACACAACTTCGTTGAGCTCCGTCATTACCTGGTCCACCGGCGTTTTTAGCCCATTGCCATACTTGTGATTTTAGTGAACCACCGTTAATAAATGATGATCCTATAATAAGGATAACAGTAAACAATATTTTAAAACTTTGTTTTTGAAAATTTAATAGCTCTCTTTTCATTTTGTGGTTATTTTTTATGTCAATTCTGTCTGAATTTCAGAAGAAATAGCTTAAACAAAGAATTCACTTAATTAAAGAGCGGTTATACTTAATCAAATGGCCTTTTCAGTTAATCAAATTTGGTTCTGATTTTACAGGAATGATATAAATTTCTAAAAACTAAATTTCTTACAAAAGCCGGAAGTAGTTTTTGTAAATTAGTGAACTTATACATTCAGTTATAATGAGTAAAATTTTATTTTCTTATTTATCTATATTATTCTTTTTAACTAAAGTGTATTCTCAAAATGATAATGTAATACTACCCGATTTTGAAAAAGCAAAAACACTTCTTACGCAACATGTATATTCTTCTGCAATAAAAATTTGTAAAGCACACATAGATCTTTCCATAAAAAAAAATGATCACTATGAACATTCATTATTTCTTGGATTAAAAGGAATAGCCTATTTAGATACGATTAACGCAGATTCGGGCAAAATATATCTCGAAAAAAGTTTTTCAGAAGCAACCATAATTAATTATAAAAAGAGTCTTTTAAATTCGCTTCATGGTCTTGGAAAATTTTATTACAGAACTGCTAATTATAAAACTTCGGTAAAATATTTTCAGCTCCTAAATTACTATTCGGTAAATGATTCTGATAAAAATTATCAATTGATTTCTAATTATTATTTAAGTGCAAATTATAATTTATTAAAATCTAATGCACTTACAATCGCATATGCAAGGAAAGCTGCTTTAAACTCTATAGAACTTAAGGATACGACAAGTTATATTAAAACATTACTGAGTATAGGAACCCAGTTCTTCATAATCGGAAATTTAGATTCTACCGAATATTACTCTACAAAAGCGAATACAATTTATTTAAAATATAGTCAAAAAAAACTTGGAATTGGTGCAGATATAAATAATGCTTTAATGAAACCAGCTATATTAAGAAAGGATTTTGACAAAGCTATTTATTATGGAAAATCAGCCATTCAGGATTGTTTAAACAATAACGATTTACCATCGCTCAATATTTTTTATGATAATGTTGCAATCTGTTATACAAATAAAAAAATGTATGACTCAGCTATTTATTATTACGAAAAAGCTTTGGATATTGAAACCAAATACAACTTTGTTGATGACTACAAACTAGATCTTAAAGAACTGTTTTATATTAGCAAACGCATACACAATGATGAAAAAGCTTTTTATTACATAGGAAAATACATCAACGCCGATTCGCTTTTTGAGCAAGCGAATAGTGACGTTATTGATAGCT